>NZ_JAPEHY010000017.1:0-99367 GCF_028823715.1 Shewanella sp. K8 | reverse complement strand
CCCGACTTGACGATCACCACCTCCATAGGAGGTGGTTTTGGGGTGACAATAAAAAGGGGCGCGGTTTCCACCGTGCCCCTTTGGCTTGGAAAGGGAGAGTTATTTGTCCTTAGGGTCGAGCAACCTTGATTCTTCGGACGCAAGAACCAAGTTTAAAAACAGGTAGTACACCAATACAAAAGCGCTCAGTGAACCAACCAAATAGAGAGTGACCTGCAACATGATGGCCTCCAATGACGGTTATAGATTGATGGACTCATCGGGGATCTTGTAAATCACACACTCTGGATACGGCTCACACAGAGATGGCGTATTGACTTCATCCTTGCCCTTGGTGGGTGTCGACGCCAGCAGTAACGGTAAAGCAAACAGAGTAGAAAGTAACGCAAATCCAATCGCATTTTTCACAAACTGATTCAAACTTTTCATCGTCTTTTCTCCTGCTGGGAAATGGGTGGGCGCAAACTGCGCCCGAGATTGCTTTGACCTTTTGGCCCGGTACTCAGGGTAAAAACCAAGCGCTTTGGTGGTCAGGCAATCAACCTTGTCCCTAAAGCTATCTCAGGCAGGGAAAAGCACCATAATGAAAAGGTGACGGAAAGGTGATGTCTTATAAATCAGTTAATTACTTCAACTATATCTGTATTGGCAGGCCCCAATAATGCCAGCGAAATCTGGCCGTCATCTGTCACTGACAGCAATCTTGGGGAAACTTTCTCCATCGGAATGTCGCGCCCCTCTCTCTTGCCCGTGTGGAGATCTATCTTGAGAATGCCCATGGCATTGTCGTTGGGCCGCAGCAACCAGAGTGCCTCGGAAGCCAGTTGCCAACTGCTGCCGAAGTGGGGGGTGTATTGGTCATAAAAGAGTTCTTCGACGCCCTGTTTCAGGCGCCAAATCCCTTTCTTGTACAGGCGGGTAAAATAAAGAGTACCGTCGGCGGCGTACTTGGCGGAAAAGCCATCCGTCAGCAAAGGTTGCTGCTCGCCACTGTCCAACAGCAGACTGTTTATCTGCCAGCGACCATCGACGCTGACGGCTGCCAGCAGTTCATTGCTGCTGCGCCCCCAACTGACATTACGAACATTGCCCAGCTGAGGGAAAAACTTGAGTTCACCGTTTTCAGGGTTGAGGACAAACACCTGTTGGTTGAGGCTGCCGGCCACCAGCTTGTCATCGGCTGAATAACTGAGTTCATCTATATGGGAAAAAGTGCTCAGGCGACTCAGTTGTTTCTCCGTGCCCTGTTCGTCCCGACGCCATAGTTGTGGCAATCCGCTGCGATTGGAAACAAAGATCAGCTCCTTGCCATCGTGGCGTAAGGTACCGGCGGTATCACGGCGACTGGACGCCACAAAGCGCTGCGGTTTGGAAGTCTCATCAAAGGGCGATGACCAAAACCAGATCTCCTCTTCAAACAGTTCACCGACAACCGCCGCCATGCGTCCGGCACTATTGGCCGAGGGAGAATTGATTTCCTGCAACACGCTCGTCAGCCGGGTTAACTTACGGGGTTTGAGTTGCAAGCGGTGAAGTTGTCCCTCTTCACCTCGGTATACCAAGGCGTTACCGCCTTTATCCCAGGCGATACTGCGCAGTGGATACCCCACCCGCTGCAGGTTTTGCCAATCACCAGATTCGATATCGAACAGTAAGATCTGGGTGTCGAACCAGTTGATACTGCGCAGCACGGCCAGACTGTGACCGTCGGGAGACAAGGCCAGGGCATAGTCACCGCGTCCCACCACATGTGGTTGACTCAACTGCTGACGCCGACCGTCGCTGAGGCTGAGCAGAAAAACGCGCTTGAAACCTTCAACCCCTTCGGCATCGACATAAAACAGCGAGCGGTTAGAGGGACTCCAGGCGATGCTGGTCGACTGCGTCGTCTGATGGCACTGGCTGACTATGCGGCTTCGCATCCCCTCTTCGGTCAGCTCTGTCACCATAATGCGACAGCCCTGAGTCTCACTGAATGCCAAATAAGCCAAGGCCTTGCCATCATGGCGCCAGGCCGGGTAGCGCAGACTGTAATCACCCACAACCGGAATGGTTTTGATGACTCTGTCTCCGAGTGCCATCAGCTCAATATGCCACTTATCGGCGTTCAGTTCCCGATAGGAAAATGCCAGCATGCTGCCATCGGGGGACAGGCTGGGGTCCACCTCCTGACCATTGAGCGAAGTCAGTGGAGTCAGACGCCGGATGGCCACATCTGTCAACTCAAGCTGGGGGTTTTCCTGGGCAGGAGCCAGATAGAGCCAACTGGCAATACCCGCCGCCAGCACTCCGAAGGCGCCGCCCAAATAGCCCCACTTGCTGCCGCCAGCCGCTATCTTTTGCTCAGTCTCGGCGTCTGCCAGTGTTGCCGGTAAAGGTTCATCCTGCGAATCGTCATCGAGCGTCGTCTCGCGTACTTTCGCTATCAACACATAGCCCTGCTTGGGCACTGTCTTGATAAAACGTGGCTCTCTGGGATTATCCTGCAGATGCTGACGCAGCAAGCCGATAATGCGGTTAATGGCATTATCGGTAATTATGCCGCCGTGCCAAACCTCCTGGATCAACATTTCACGACTCACCAGGGTGTTGGCATGATGGATAAGACACAGCAATACCTGCATCACCCTGAGCTCGAGCCGCACTTGAGCCTCTTCGCGGCTCAGCGTACTCATCTGAGGGTCAACCAACCAATCTTCCAACAGGTAACCTGAGCGCCTTCCCATATCAATCCATTTTCAATTCAAACACTAAGATACTAATTGCCCATGTTGTAAAAGAGAAGTAAAGCGCTCAAATTAACCAAAGGCAGGTGCGAATAATTCCCAGCCTGCTCTGAAGCCTGGATGCAACAACGCCCAAGAGCTTGCATCTACCTGCAGCCGCGGTTATCTTTGCCGTCCATTTTCATTGAGGCCATGACATGCCAGATTTTGTCTACAATCCGCCAACCGAACCTTGGCTGGATATTCTCTATCAAGACAAGGACATCATAGTCATCAATAAACCTTCAGGACTTCTCTCGGTTCCCGGACGGGATCCGGCCAATCACGACAGCGCCTATGCCAGAGTCCTGGCCGAACATCCACAGGCACAAGTGGTTCACCGCCTGGATATGGCCACCTCGGGCGTGCTCTTGCTGGCACTGAGGCGCAGTGCCGAACGGGAGCTGAAACGTCAGTTTCGAGACAGGGAAACCCAAAAGAGTTACTACGCCAGAGTCGCCGGCCATATCAAGGCCACTCAAGGCAGTATAGAACTACCACTCATCTGCGACTGGCCCAACAGACCCAGACAGAAAGTCGATCATCAAGTGGGTAAGCCGTCATTGACCCACTATGAAGTGATTAGCAAGGGGCGCTATTCAACTCTGGTCATGCTGATCCCCATCACAGGGCGCTCACACCAACTCAGGGTGCATATGATGGCATTGGGTCATCCCATTCTGGGCGATGGTTTCTACGCCGACTCCTGGGCAAAAAGATTGGCTCCCAGATTGCTGCTGCATGCCGCCAGCCTCAGCATCAAGCATCCTTACTCGGGCGAACCCATGAGCTTCAGTGCACCTGTGCCTTTTCTCGCGCCCGAAGGTGAGCAATAACGGCTAACGTCACCATAGATGTTGAGCCAAAAGTCGCCATAAGACTGGCAATTTTACAATAAAACACGTAGATTCATGCCTGATTACAAGCAATTTAGGCGTGATGCTGTGGATACATCATTTCAAAGAGATCAACTGGACAATCAGATCCTGGAAGCCCTGATGCAGGATGCACGAACTCCTTTTGCCGAGCTGGCCAAACGCTTCAGCGTCAGCGCAGGCACGATTCATGTCAGGGTCGAAAAGATGAAACAGGCAGGTATTATCACCGGTGCCCAAATAACGGTTAACCCCAAAGCTCTGGGCTATGATGTCTGCTGCTTTATCGGCATCAATCTCAAGAGTGCCGGTGACTATCCCGCCGCCATCTCCAAGCTCAATGAGTTGGAAGAAGTGGTAGAGGCCTACTACACCACAGGCAACTACAGCGTATTTGTCAAAGTGATGTGTCAATCTATAGATGCCCTGCAGCACGTGCTGATTAACCGTATCCAGTCGATAGACGAAATTCAATCTACCGAAACCCTGATAAGTCTGCAGAATCCAATTGTCAGGGCGGTAAAACCTTAACAACAGATAAAGAAAAGGCTGCCAAATTGGCAGCCTTTTTCAGTTTAAGGCTTAGGGAAGGTGCAAAGGACTATGGCCATTTGCTGCAAACCACGCCTTGCATCCAGGCCTGTAAGCCAACGCAGAGCACACAGGACTTGCTCGCACCTTCCTTAGCTCGATTTCCTGCGCAGCCACCCCAAAGGCAGCAATAGCAGCGACAACCAACCCAGCGAACCACCACCGTCACGCTCGAAGTCAAAGACCACTATGCTGACAGTTTCTGTGGTGCTGTTACCCTTGGAGTCACTCACCTTCAGATTGAAAGTCAGCAAATCGCCAGAGCCTCCCACTTCAGGTGCCGTCAGCTCCAGCTTGGCCGCCGAGCTGTCAAACTTCAGTGGTGCACCGGCAATCTGAGTCCATTGATAGCTGACAGCATCGCCATTGGGATCGGCCGAGGCAGACGCATCGATAACAAAGCTCTTGCGCTCTGCCACTCGGTCCGGTGCATCAACTTTGATAACAGGGGCCCCTTCTTTAACATCGAACAGATACTCCTGAGTCAGCACCTCGGCGGTATCATTGACTACGGTATTGCTCAATATCAGCTTATTGCCCTGCCCCTGTTTACGCGGGATAAACTTGAAGCTCAGCGTTTTGGCCGGATCGCCGGTTTGCATCACATGAGTCCAACTCAATACTCCTTGAGCCAGTTCTCCTTGGTCGCTGATAGCCGTGACTTCATGTCCTTCCGGCACCATGGCCTTGATTTGATATTCCCGAGCCTCCGGGGAAGCATTGGCAGCAATAGTTACAGCCATGGTTACTGGCTGTCCGGGGGCCATCTCTCCACTGAGCACACTGGCCGCAGGCATTTGCACATCATCAACGACTCGGCTGAAAGCAACCGGCAAGTTCTTGGCCGCGATGCTGGTATCGCTGGACGTCAGAGTTACTACGGCATAACCCAGGTCGCTGGCGGCAAAATTATCCTTCCAGGCAAACTTCAGTGAGAAGTCCTCGTTATCACCCGTCTTGGTCAGAGTAAAGTTGTCCTGAGCCGGACCTGCCTCTACCACTGAAGTTTTCAGGGTGAAGGGATCTTCGGCATTGGCGGCTGAGGCCTCATAGTTTTGCACAAAGATATAGTAATCACCGGCTTCTGGATTACTGATGCTGACAGATTCATCAGAACCGGCTCTGGCCGATTGGCCAACAAGGGCATCCAGCGCCCCGTCACCGTCCCTGTCTATTGCCACATAGAGATCCAAATCCGGAGAGTTGGTGGCAGTAATGGCCGTATTGAACAGCTTGGCACCATCTTCAACACTGTAAACAACGTAGGCAACGCCGTCGGTAATGTCGTCCAGGAAGCTACCAACATCCGAATCTTGCTTCAGCACGCCTTCAAAGCTGTCGGCCAGTGCCAAGGCAGATACCTCTGCATCCAGTCCCGTCATATCCAGCGATTTGAGCTGGCTGAAAGTCAGCTCATCGGCATCTCGTCCTGCCCGGATGGTAAAGCTGTCCGGCAGGTTGTCACGGGAAGCCTTGACCGCCACCGGCATAGCCGCATCAGGGTGGTTGCTCGAGGTCAACAGCAGGTTACCAAACGCCCAATCACTGGAGCTCACCCCTGTGATATCGGCAGTGACAGTCACCACCTGTGACTGCCCCTTGGTCAGAGTGAAGTTTTCAGGCGAAACCGTTATTTTCAGCCCTTCAGTCGTCGCCACCCCGGCAGCGCTCCATACGCCGTCTTTGGTCGCCGTGACTTTTCGAGTCCAACTGCAACTGTTAACACATTGGCTAGTGGACATGCTGGGAAGATTCAAACGTCTGGGATCACCACCGAGTTCTGGATTGGCAAACTCATAATTGTCCGCCAACTCATCCATGATGAGCCCTGTCTTGGCGGCCAAATCGACCCGGATCCGGCCGGCACCCACATCAAACGGATCCGCGGTAGTCTTGCCATCGGCCTTGGTCATAGCACTGGCCGTAGTTGCCGTCAGCATCAAGGCTGAACGGATATTATCCGGTGTCCACTCAGGATGAGCCGACTTCAGCAGCGCCCCGGCGCCCGCCACATGAGGGCTGGACATGGAAGTACCGGACATCAAGGTATAATCGGCAGGATCTGTCCCTGTTACTTCATGGCCATACTGCTCATCGGCATAAGCGGCATAGATGTCCACACCCGGTGCTGAAATCGAAGGCGCAATCACATCGAAGTAACGATTTGGCCCGAGTAGAGAGAAGTCGCCCAACACATCTGCCTGACGCTCAACGGCCGATGGAGTGGCATTGATTTTGGCCACCAGCCCTGGCGTGGCCGCCAGCGCATCCACAACAGCCAAGCCATCAATATTACCGATGAAAACAGAAGGGATACTGGTGTTGCCCAGTCCGGACATCTTGGTTCTGACGTTGCCTTCACCGTCTTTGTTAAAGACGATAACCCCTACTGCCCCCGCATCTTTGGCATTATTGACCTTATCGGCAAAGTTACAACCGCCGCGCTTAATCAGCGCCAACTGTTCCTTGAACGCATCGGCGGCAAAGGCGTTACAACCTTCGAAATTATCAGCTGCCAAGTCACCGGCATACACCAAAGGTGCACTGATATCTGTAGTCATTACCGGCCCGGTTCCCTGAGTGTAGTCCAGTTGGTCACCGTTGAACTCCAGAATGGAACGCACTTCCCGGTTGTGGGTAGATGCCGCGACTGAGGTATACCAGGGCGCATTTTTGGGTGAAGAAAAGGGAACTTGGCTAACCGAAGCAGAGGTATTTCCGGCCGATACGGCAGAGAAGATGCCGGCATTACGGGCAGCCAGGAAGCTCATCTCTGTCGCGCTTGACCAAGGGAAACCACCGCCGCTGATGGAATAGTTGATCACATCCACACCGTCGGCAATGGCATCATCCAACGCTTTGAGAATCGCCGATGTGGGACAACCTGAATATCTATCGCCATTGTTGCCCGGACGGCAGATCTGATAGGCAACAATGTTGGCATGGGGGGCGACCCCGGAGATCTGTGTAAATTCGAGCCCGGTCTCAATGCCATCCCCCTGAGCCTCACCGACTTCACCGGCAACATAGGGAACATTCTTAAGGATATTGCCCGCAGCAGTACTGGCAGTATGAGAACCATGGCCCCCATAATCCTCACCATTCTTGGCAGGAGGTGTTGGGCCAAAGACCTCTTCATCATCATAACTATCGGTAATCTCGGGATAACTTCTGACCCCGATTAGCTTGTCGTTGCACATGTCAGAAAACTCTGCTGCACAGTCACCGACGTAGACCCCCTGTCCCCAGGGGTTAGTATGGTCGTAACCATCTCCCCCAATGTCGGCAAAGGATGGATGATCACTGTTGATCCCCGAATCGATCACCCCGACTATGACCCCTTCTCCCATAGCCCGGGTCCCTGTTGCACTGCCGTCCCACACTTTGGGAGAACCTATCATGCTCTGGCTGCTGTCGGTATCCATTGAATAGAGACTTTCCCGCTCAATGAACGCCACTTCGGGTAACTTGGACAGGGCTTCAGCCTGCTGCTGATCCATGGTGACCGCCAGGCCATTAAAGGCATAGTGATATCTGGCCTTGGCCTGCAACTGAACCCCTTGAGCCGCGGCACTCATTAAAAAGTTCTGTTGTTTGGCATTCAAATACTTCACGTAGGACTTCACCGCCACACTGGCGGTATTCAGCTTGGGAGCCTTTTGGGGCGCCAGCCCTTGGCTTCGTTGTGGACTGGTGGCTTCAAGCCCGGCAATACCACCGGCATAATTCGCCACAGAGGGATCTTTAAGGCGCACTATATAAGTGTATTTACCCTCTGCAAGTCCAGGCTCTTTGACAAACTTATGTTGCCCCCCCCTTTGCTGTTGTCCTTTGAGGCCGCTGGACGCACTAAGCAGATCCGACGAAATAAATGGATCCGATACGCTCACTGGCGCGGCTTCTGAATGGAATGCCATAGATAACAGCGCTGCTGAAACGGCTATTGCAACTTGACTCTTCACTTGTCTACTCCCTATAAGACTGCTTATTGTTGTTTTATGTTTCCATGCTCAAAAACACTCCCTTAATACAAAGGGATTAATTCTTGTAACATCAATTGATACAAACAAGAAACAAAATACACAAAATATTACAAATTATCAGCTAGTTACAGAATGGCAGACGCTAAAAAGGATTTCATATCCGGCTCTGACTTAACCAGAAAGAGTGAAGTAGTTGGTCATCACCTTGTAGAGCTCAGTTCCCTGGTGCACAGACGCCGAGGCAAAATGCAGCACAGGGATCACATCCTCATTGAGCGAGAGCCTGGTGACTTCAGTGCCGGCATCGACTCGGTCGAGCCTGAGCATATTGACCAGAGGCGCACCCGCAGCCAAAGGTACTCCCGGCTCGGCCAGATACTCCACCATACCTGCCATAGGTGCGTGAAACTTTCGATAGTCTTTCAGCATACAAGCAAAACGCAACATCACCTCGGGCTGTATGCTCTGGGCTATCACCTCTCTATAGCTCAGATAACTTAATATGCCTTCCGCATCTCGGCTGGCATCGGCAAGATCGATACGCTCCTGGCTGCCAAGCTCCAAAGTAAAGGCCGACACTGCGACTTTCAGCTCTCTGCCCCGGCTATTGGCATAGTCGCTGAGCTGCCACCAGGGATTGAAGGCCGCTTCATCCATGGCGCCGCCAAAACCTTTAGGCATCACCAGGGTATAGGGAATATGAAAGTAGCCGGCAGCGGACAGCTCATATTCGGGGCAATAGAGATGTTTACAGGACTTGGGGCCGGTGTGCAGATCCAGCACTATGTCAGCGCCGTGCGCCAGTTTTTGCAGATTGAGCGCCAATCTCTGCCCGGTCGTCACTCCCCAGGGATTGGCCAATGCCTGTTCACAGTTGGCAATAAGAAGACGACGAAAAGCGTCAAACAGTGCTGGCTCCGGCAGCTCACTATGCTGCAGATACCAGTCATCCAGGTGGACAGCCTGATCCAGATAGGCTCGGTTCCAGTTGATACCTGTGATGGGATCGAAACGGCCCAAGGTAAACTCACCGCTTTTCTGGTTAATCCCCAAGGGGTTGGCCAGAGGCACCAGGGTGATATCTCCCAGAGGCGGATGAGCCTTGAAGTACTGCAGCAATTGCAAAATCACCGCATTGCCCTGCACCTCGGCGCCATGCACATTGGCCTGAATATAGACGCTGGGCGCCGCATCGCTGGTACCTTTGAAGCGATAAACAGGTATGGTCAAGGGCTGGCCGGCAGCCAGCTCCCCAACCGGCAGATGTTCAAGCTGCATCCTGAGCCCCTTCAAACAGGTTACGATGCAAAGCGGCAACAACATCACCGGCTTCGGCTTCCGACACCAAGACACAAAGATTGTGCGGACTGGCGCCCTGACAGATCATCCTGACGTTGTGGGGTTCGAGCACTTCAAATACCCGGCGACAGATCCCGGCAGTAGTGGCTATCTTGTTGCCTATGATGGCCACCAGAGCCAGCTTATCTTCCACCCGCACACGGCAGTTTTGCGACAATTCCTGCAGCAGGGCTTCGGTCAGAAGCCCCTTGCCGGCCGAATCTGAGCCCGTTTTGTCCAGCGTCAGCGACACGTTCACCTCTGAGGTGGTAATGAGATCGACACTGATCTTGTGCCGCGCCAACACGGCAAAGGTCTCTGCCAAAAAGCCCTGGGCATGCAACATCTGCAAACTGTGCAAGTTAAGTAGGGTCTGATCTCGTCTCACCGCAACGGCCCTGAATACCGGCTCATCTTCCACTTGGTGACGGATCCAGGTGCCACCTTTTTCCGGTGCCCGACTGGAGCCGACAAACACCTGGATCTGTTGACGCACCGCCGGCAAGATGGTGGCAGGGTGCAACACCTTGGCACCGAAAGTAGCCATCTCTGCCGCCTCATTAAAACTGATTTCTGCGATAGGCCTGGCGTTGGGAGCCAGTCGGGGATCCGTGGTGTAAATCCCTTCTACATCGGTCCAGATCTCGACCGCATCGGCTTCCAGCGCCTCAGCCAAAAGGGCCGCAGAATAATCGCTGCCACCACGCCCAAGCGTAGTGGTTCGGCCATCGGCATCGGCGCCGATAAAGCCCTGGGTCACCAGCAGTTGCTGCTCAAGCAAAGGTTGCAATTTCTCTGTCGCCAGTCGCTTCAACTCGGCGATTTGTGGCTCGGCCTTACCGAAATGGCTATCGGTACGCATCACCTGGCGCACATCAAAGGCGCTGGCCTTGGCACCACGTTCTCTCAATACCGCGGCAAACAGCGCTGAAGAACACTGTTCGCCCAAAGATAGGATCTCATCGACCATAGCATGACTCGGCGCCTGCAATAACCTGGCACTGAGCGTTGCCATGCGGCTGAGCAAAGCATCCAGCGCCGCGGCAACATCTGCCGGTCTGCCAAGTTTATCCAGAATTGCGTATTGAATGGTGGCTATCTCTTTCAATAGCTTGAGACGGCGCTCATCCCCCATGTCTGCCTGGGACAGCTCCACCAACAGATTGGTTACGCCACTGGATGCACTGACCACAACCAGACGGGTGGCCGGGTTTCCAAGCACTATATCGGCACAGCGATTCATCGCCTGATAATCGGCAACTGAGGTACCACCAAACTTGGCAACAACAAGAGACATCAGCGCATTCCCCCACAGGCAGGTAACAGGGAAAGGTCGATAACGAGAATAGATTTCATGAGTTAAGCTCCGAACAGATAACGTTCGAAGAGCCTGGTGCAGAGATAACGCACCCTATAGCAGGGAAACAGCGATCGTCACCAGAAGCTCTCCACCAAAACCAGGTGACAGTCGCCAGGATTCAGCCTGACCAACCGACCGGAAGCATAGCCAATACGCATCCCGACCTCGGCGTTAATCTCCCTCATGAGCCGTCATTGGAGAATTGGCCTCCTCTGACTCACTACCTAGTTAACGCACCTCTTCTGTTCCTTTCTCGCGAAAGGGATGAAAAAATTAGCAATAAAGTCCTTATGAAGTCAATGCTAATTTGCGCAGGATGAAATTTCCTCAACTCATCCGTCACTGAGCTCGGGTAACTCGCTGACCAGGCGCGCCCTGGCAGCAAACTGTCCAAGCGCCACCTCTCGCTCCCCTTTCAGGCAAGGCACCAAGGTCAAGAGCCCACTATCAACGTAGTAAAGGGCATTTTGGCGATACTTTGATGCCAGTTCGATTGCCGCGGCCTTATCCAGAAACAGAGCCCAGCTTTTTTCCATATGACTGAGATCATCGGCAGCGCCTATGATCGCCCGGTAAGGAATGCCCAGCTTATCAATATCGTGTTGTAGCTGCCGATCGAGAAGGCGGTTTTGGCAAGAAGTGAGTTTTTGCCCAAGGGGATTATGGGCGGTGACAATAGCGAAAGGAACAGCGGAAGAAAACGACTGAGTCAATAAAAAGCATGCGCTCTGGTAGTACTGCCAGAGACTTTCAAATGCAGCATCCATTGTAGTATCTGTCTCTAATGAACCGGATTTATTCTAGCAAAGGCTTTTGCATTCCCCTAGCCCCGTGAGCAAGCTCACAGTAAGACAAAATACAAAATGCTTATCTTTCAATAGGTAACGTAAAAACTTGTGATATAGATCATAGTTAAACATTAATTTGTTAACATTTCATTTGTTAACAAATGCCCAATCCTAGTACAATGGATTGTATCGACAGAGGCTTAGAGTTAAGTGTGTGACCCGGCTAGCGCCATTACGCTACAGCATAAGTCTCTATCGATAACGACTCTGTACCAAATGTAATCTGGTTTTAAGATGACATTTTCTGGATTTTCCATGTCTTTCAGGAACTAAATCCCGCCACTGGGAATCCTAGACAGTACAGTTCGCGCCTCTCCGGGTGGAGAGCATACTTTTTGCTAATCATGAAGTGTGTTGCCGTTTCATTTCAGTTTTGAACAGCACTTACGTGAACCCTGTGAATGTTGGCGTTTTAGAGAGTATAGCGGAGCGTCACCCGCGCTCATGGTTAGATAAACTGATTTAATTAGGTAAATAACATGCAAAACCCGCACATTCTGATCGTTGAAGATGAAGCCGTTACCCGTAACACGCTGAGAAGTATTTTCGAGGCAGAAGGTTATGTGGTAACCGAAGCCAATGATGGCGCAGAGATGCACAAAGCCTTGCAGGAAAACAAGGTGAACCTGGTGGTTATGGATATCAACCTGCCAGGTAAGAATGGTTTGCTGTTGGCGCGGGAATTGCGCGAAATCAACAATATCGGTCTCATCTTCCTTACTGGCCGTGACAACGAAGTGGACAAGATCCTTGGATTGGAGATCGGTGCCGATGATTACATCACCAAGCCGTTCAACCCTCGTGAACTGACCATTCGTGCCCGTAACCTGCTGACTCGAGTCAACAGCTCTGGCGCTGAAATTGAAGAAAAGGCTGCCGTTGAATACTATCGTTTCAATGGTTGGAGCCTGGAAATCAACAGCCGTTCTCTGGTGAGCCCACAGGGTGAATCTTACAAGCTGCCACGTAGCGAATTCCGCGCTATGCTGCACTTTGTGGAAAACCCAGGCAAGATTCTCAGCCGCGCTGAGCTGCTGATGAAAATGACCGGCCGTGAGCTCAAGCCACACGACCGTACTGTTGACGTGACTATCCGTCGTATTCGTAAGCACTTCGAAAGTGTGCCTGATACACCGGAAATCATCGCCACCATCCACGGCGAGGGCTACCGTTTCTGCGGTAACCTGGAAGACTGATAAACACGCGTTATCGGCCCTGCACAAAGCCAGCTTATCGAGCTGGCTTTTGTTTATCTGCTCACCTATTTCGGTTCCCCCAGCTACTGATATTCGCAGTGGCTTCCTCACGGCAATTCTCTGCCAATCCCAGCTCCTTTATCTCCTTTATCTTAGGTAGCTCCTTTGCCACATATGCCACTTTCGGAAACAGTTGCCATACGATTGCCCATTGATATTCATCGGCATCCGCCGAGCTGAATGCAAGTTTGATTCTGCTGGCTTCGCGGCACTAGATATTCGCCCATAAAAAAACCCGCCATCAAGGCGGGTTTTTATCAGGATAATTAATCCTTATTTCTTGGCTGCGTTACGAGCCTTGGTTTCTGCGATAACAGTCTCAGCCACGTTGGCAGGACATGGAGCATAGTGAGAGAACTCCATAGAGAACTGACCACGACCAGAAGTCATGGTACGCAGGTGACCGATGTAACCGAACATTTCTGCCAGTGGCACGTCAGCCTTAACACGTACGCCAGTCAAACCAGCTTCCTGATCCTTGATCATACCGCGACGACGGTTCAGGTCACCGATAACGTCACCAACGTGATCGTCTGGAGTGAACACGTCAACCTTCATCACAGGCTCCAGCAGCTGAGGCTTGGCCTTAGGCATAGACTGACGGAATGCACCCTTGGCAGCGATTTCAAACGCGATTGCTGAGGAGTCAACTGCGTGGTAACCACCGTCGAACAGTTCAACTTCAACGTCCAGTACTGGGAAGCCAGCCAGAGGACCTTCGTTCATCATGTCTTCGAAGCCGCTTTCAACTGCTGGCCAGAATTCACGAGGTACGTTACCACCAACAACGCTGGAGGTGAACTTGAAGCCACTACCAGCTTCGCCTGGACGGATGCGGTAGTCGATCTTACCGAACTGGCCAGAACCACCAGACTGCTTCTTGTGAGTGTAGCTGTCTTCAACGGCTTGAGTGATGGTTTCACGGTAAGCTACCTGTGGAGCACCAACAGTCAGTTCAACACCGTGAGTACGCTTCAGGATGTCTACTTTGATGTCCAGGTGCAATTCACCCATACCCTTAAGGATGGTTTCACCAGTTTCTTGGTCGGTTTCAACCTGGAATGATGGATCTTCTGCAACCATCTTACCCAGAGCAACACCCAGCTTCTCAGAAGCGCCTTTGTCCTTAGGAGTTACAGCGATAGAGATCACTGGCTCAGGGAAGATCATAGGCTCCAGAGTACATTCGTGCTTAGGATCACACAGAGTGTGACCAGTCTGAACGTTCTTCATACCTACAACAGCGATGATGTCACCGGCTTGAGCAGAATCGATCTCTTTACGATCGTTAGCGTGCATCTCAACCATACGGCCAATACGCTCGGTCTTACCGGTAGCAGAGTTCAGGATAGTGTCACCTTTCTTCAGCTTACCAGAGTAGATACGGATAAAGGTCAGGGCGCCGAAACGGTCATCCATGATCTTGAACGCCAGTGCGCGCAGTGGCTCATCGGCAGATACAGTAGCTACTTCACCGGTTTCTTCACCAGTTTCTGGGTCAGTCAGAGGCTGAGGCTCAACTTCTGTTGGAGATGGCAGGTAGTCAACAACTGCATCCAGAACCAGCTGCATACCCTTGTTACGGTAAGCAGAACCACAGTATGTGGGGAAGAATGACAGGTTGATGGTACCTTTACGGATACAACGCTTCAGGTCTTCGATAGAAGGCTCTTCACCTTCCATGTAGGCTTCCATCAGGTCGTCGTCCTGCTCAACGGCAGTCTCGATCAGTTGCTCACGGTATTCTTCAACCAGATCAACCATGTCTTCTGGAACTTCTTCTACAGAGTAGTTTTCTGGCAGACCAGACTCATCCCATACATAGGCTTTGCGGTTCAGTACGTCAACAACACCCTTGAACTCGTCTTCGATACCGATAGGCAGAGTCATAACCAGTGGTGTCGCAGCCAGAACGCGCTTGATTTGACCAACAACACGCAGGAAGTCGGCACCCATACGGTCCAGCTTGTTTACGAAGATGATACGGGCAACTTCAGATTCGTTAGCATAGCGCCAGTTGGTTTCGGACTGAGGCTCAACACCGCCGGAACCACAGAATACACCAACACCGCCGTCCAGAACTTTCAGAGAACGATATACTTCAACGGTGAAGTCAACGTGTCCGGGGGTATCGATGATGTTGAAGCGGTGATCTTTCCAGAAGCAACTTACCGCAGCAGACTGAATGGTAATACCGCGCTCAGCTTCCTGCTCCATGAAGTCAGTAGTGGTGGTACCGTCATGGCTGTCACCCATCTTGTGGATTTTGCCGGTCAGTTTCAGGATACGTTCTGTGGTAGTGGTTTTACCCGCGTCAACGTGAGCAAAAATACCAATGTTTCTGTATTTTGATAAGTCAGTCATGATTCAACTTCAAATGATTAGTTAATAGGAGACGGAGTATGCCACTTCAAAGCTGCGACAGACGGAACCCCATAAATAAGGCGCGTATTATAACACCGAAACCCCTATAGGCTGCAATCAGCAGTTTCAATTTTCACCAGTTTGTCATCACAGACGGGCAACAAAAATAAAATTCATTAAATTCAACATCTTGAAATTCAATATTTTCTATATTCGAGCGATTAATGCAGAAATTGATTGTATAAAAGCGCCGCTACAGCGCTAAGCTGACGAATTTGAGCTGATTTTATCGGCTCGATCGGATTCGGGATCGCAGCAGATCCTATTGCGACCTTCCGACTTGGCCCGGTACAAGGCCAAATCTGCCCGATCAAATGCACTCCAGATCGATTCACCGGCTTTAAGTTCTGTCAGTCCAAAACTGCAACTCAGGCTAACACCGGCTGAAAAGGGATAAACCTTCATCGCCAGTGCCAGACGCTCACATAAACGCCCCGCCTGCACACAGTCGGTATCCGGGCAGATGATCATAAACTCCTCACCACCCCAGCGTGCCACCAGATCCTGTTCACGGGCACCATCTTTGAGCAGAGCCGCCAGTTCGCGGAGAATCGAATCTCCCACACTGTGGCCATGACGATCATTGATCTCTTTAAAAAAATCTATGTCTATTACTATCAGCGACGTGTGCCCTTGCGCCGAGTTACTGCGGTGTTCGGCGGCGAAGTGTCGGTGGAAATAGTGACGGTTATATAACTTGGTCAAAGGGTCGTGGGTCGAAATGAACTCCAGTTCTCTGTTGGTTTCCAGCAACTGATTGCGCAATTGTTCCAGTTGTTGATTCTTGGCTGTCAACTCGCGGTTGTATTTACTGATCCAGCGGTTACGTGCCAGCAAGGCACCGAAGATCAATGTTGCCACCGCCAACAACTGCCAGAACATTCGGTAATCTGTCTGTTCCAGCACCGCCATATTGCTCCACTGCCGGTACAGCCTGGCCCTGTGTTCATCGGAAATCTGCGCCAGTAAATGATTGAGCTCGGGTAACATCCATTTGGCATTCTCTGTTACCGCCATCCGGAACTGATCCTCTGGCCCGGCCCAACCAGCGATTTTGAGATTGAACAACCCACTCTGCTGAATGCGGGCATTGATGGAATACATAGAGCCGATAAATAGATCCGCCTCACCGCTGGAGACCATCTCCAATCCCTGCTGCTCTGTCTCGGCCAGAATAATGCGGATCTTGGGATAGTTCTGGCGCACATAATCCAGCAAGCGGTAACCTCTGGGGATTGCCAAGCTTCTATCACCGACCTGTTCCATACTTTGCAGAAAGGGTTGCTCGTGGCGGGAAACCAACACATTGGGAGAACGGCTATAGATATCGCTGAAATATAAGAACTCAGCGCGCCTGGGAGTGTAGTTGAGCATGGGGGTGAATACACAGCGTTGCTGCTTCAAGTAGGCTAATGTCTGTTGCCAGCTCTCGGTGGGCACCAGCTGAAACTGCCAATCTGTCTGCTGATCGATAAGCTCAAGAAAGCCGGAAGAGATCCCCACGTGCTTGCCTTGGTCTATGCCTTCATAGGGCATCCAGTCGGGGTCGACACAATAGGGAATCGTGACTGCATTGACTGCGGCCGTTGCCAGTAAAAGGCTGCCAAACAATATGGGCCGCAAATATCTCAGCAATCTGTAAGCTCCGGCGATTCAGGATACATTCAATATTAGTTCAAAAACATCAGCTTCTGGTCATATGCTGCGCCATCTGAAATTGAATCCAACCGTTAAGAAACAAAAGACCCGCACATGGCGGGTCTTTTCGGGTTACTGACAATCAGCAGCCTCAGTCTTCCACAGGGGAGACCACAAACAGCAGATCGCCTTGAGAGACCTGTTGGCCATTGCTGTTGAGGATCCGCTCAATGCGGTATTTCTTATCCTCTGGATACAGCTCGGCACCCTTGCGGTTGAAGCCTGCCAGTGTCACCTGAGAGAACATCTTCATCGCTTCGGTCAGTGCCAGCGTTTGATCGACAGTCACTATGTCGCCTTCCTTGACGAAGTCGGCTTCGCCCGGCGCCGGAGAGGTATAGAAGATACCCGCGCCCTGAGCCAACACCTTGAGCTCGTTGGACTCACCCACACGCAGCGATTCGGTATCCACACCTTGAGTTTCGGCGGCGGCTTCCATTTCGGCGATCAGGGCTGGGATATCCAGCTCGGCCATCAGGCGCGGCAGATAGTTGGTGTCATACACGCCTTCACGGAAGGTCTCGTCGGCCAGGATCCGCTTCAGCAGCGGGATGTTGGTGGCGATCCCCTTGATGACCACCTGATCCAGATAGTCATACATCTTGGCAATCACATCGTCCCGGCTTTCACCGCGGATGATGATCTGGGCAATCAGGCTGTCGTAGTATGGCGACACTTCTTTGCCATCGGCCGCGATAGAGATGATTTCCACATCATCGCGCTCGGGCATCACGCACTCAGTGATAAGCCCCGGGTTTGGCACCAGCTGCAGTATGCCCTGGCTATCCAGCGCAGCCTTCTCGGCTGTCACCCGCACTTCCATCGCATAGCCAATTTCCTGCGGCTGCAGATCTTCAATGGAGCGACCGGCTGCCACATCGAATTGCGCACTGACGATATCAATACCTGAAGTCGCTTCGGTTACCGGGTGCTCTACCTGCAGACGGGTATTCATCTCCATGAAGTAGACTTCGTTGGCATCCAGGTTATAGATGAACTCAACGGTACCAGCACCCATATAGTCGGTGGCATCACCCAGAGCACGGGTGTATTCCATCACTCTCTGCTTGAGTTCTTCAGGCAGCATGGTGGAACCGGACTCTTCAATCACCTTCTGGTTGTTACGCTGCACCGAGCAGTCACGCAGACCCAGTACCTTGGTGTTGCCGAACTTGTCACGCAGCAACTGAACTTCGATATGACGCAGTGAAGTCACATATTTTTCCAGGTACAGGTCACCATTACCAAAGGCGGCAGCCGCTTCGGTGGAGGTTTTCTGGAACAGGCCAATCATATCCTCGGGGCGCTTAACCACTTGGATCCCCTTACCGCCACCACCTTGTACCGCTTTGAGCAGCACTGGGTAGCCGATTTCGTTGGCCACGTTAACCGCTTGCTCGGCGTTGGTCAAAATACCGTGAGAGCCTGGTACCACGGGCACATTCTGCGCCTGAGAGGTCTTGATGGCGTTGGACTTGTTACCCATGGTTGTCATCGAGTGCACACTTGGACCAACAAAGTTCACGCCGTTGTTCACACACAGGGCGGCGAACTGTGGGCTTTCCGACAGGAAGCCGATACCTGGGTGCAGTGCGTCTACCTGCTCATACTCGGCCACTTTCAACACTGAGTAAGCGTTCAGGTAGGACTCGTCGGAAGTGTTACCGCCGAGACAAACCAGCTTGTCGTTTTCCTTGAGCATGTCGGCAGGAACCGAAGTCATATCAGGATCGGACGCCACCAGTACCACATTAATGCCATTGTCGTGAGCCTTGCGGATCAGTTTCACCGCAGTACAGCCTCGGGCATGTACAAGCACCTTGTCGATAGGTTTCATCAGGGCACGAGGATCGTCCTGAACTATCTCCTCACTGACCTCTTCAACTTCAACCACCAGAGTCGACAGTGCATTGGTCAACACATCACTTATCTCGGCGTTAGGCATAGGCATCAGAGGATCTATGCTCTTGAGCTGTTCATCGAGCTGAGTGCTGAATGGGTTGTTGACCAGGCCATTCATCGCTCCGGGCACCTTGGACAGGTAGTTGGACAGAGTCGAAGTGGATGGCAGGTAAGCTGGTACCACCATCTGACCGGCAAACGGCATATTGGTACCGGACAGATAATAAGTCTGCACCAGAGGGTGAGTCACGAAGGATGCCTGGGCTCCACCGGTACAGTCACCGAAACCGAACATCAGCACAGGCAGTTCGTTGTCACGCACGAAACGGGTAATACGGTCGTTTACCACGGCCATGGAGAACAGCGCAGCAGCCCCTTCTTTGGTCTGCATACCGCCGGAGCTGATAAAGCAGATCACCGGCAGCCTGCGCTTGGCACACTCAATAAGCAGCGCAGAGAACTTCTCGGCACTGGCCATATCGAAGGCACCGGCCTGGAAGGCGGTGTTGGATACAGCAACCCCGACACGCAACGCCTTGCCGCCATGTTCAAAGTCCGCCAGACCCGTGATCAATCCACAGGGGCGAATGCCCTTGTCGAGTGCATCTTCAATAGAGAGACGGAAGCCCGGGAAGTTGAGCAGGTTGGCCGACATCTTGTCGCCATTGATCTCATCGAAGTTCTTGAAGAACTTGGCGATGATATTCTCCCAGGTCATATTGCCGGCTTTCTTCTCGTCACGCAGCACCTTCTGGATCAACAGATCCTGATACCCCATGGTCAAACGGTTCCAGAAGTCCTTACGACGACCGATACGCACCGGGTTGATGGCACCTGTGTACTTGCCCTTGTCCTCTTCGCTGTCGAAGTATTCCGGCAGCAGACGCTCGAAGAAGTAAGTCAGGATAACGAACAGCGAATCGTTCAGTTGTGGGAAACCCACACTCTTCCACTGCTCTGTCTTGGTCAGCAGTTCGGCACGGTTGGACTGTGACATGAAGTACTTCAGCCACTTGTAGAACTTGCTCTTGTCGTTGGCGGTATCCTGAGTGGAAATCGCCCGGTCGATAGACTTGTGCAGCAGGCCATCAACAGACTGACGCGACAGGCTCTTGGCCATCATGGCTTCCTTGGCGATAGAGGCCAGGTTACCCACGACATTGTCGTACAGCGCGTTAAAGATCAGGATGTTGTAACACTGCCAAATGAAGTCTTCACGCAGCTCTTCATTGACCACTACATCCAGTACTGTCAGCTGGTTCAGTTCAGGCCAAGGCGCCTGAGTCACTTCTGCCGGCAGAGTTTCCAGATAGTGGATAAGCCCCTTGAAGTTGTTGGCGGCATTACTCTTCCAGCGGTGATACAAAGACCAACCTATGTTGAACAGCAGCGCCTTACGGGCCTTCTTGTAGTTCTCTTTCGGCTCACCCAGGATCAGACGGGTCAGCATGTTACGCTCGGTGGAAACATCATCACGCTTGGAGATGAAGTTACTCCACAGCTTGTTGAGTTCTTCGTCGTAAACCAGCTTATCCGGGCTGGACAGCCAAGCCTGGAACACCTTCTCCTGCTCCTTCTGGATCCGGGCCAACAGATCCCCTTCGGGCACACTCACTTTGGACAAGCGACCATACTGATCCATGGAGATGGAGTGAATACGGCTACGCAGAGTCAAATAACGCAGATAACGGTAGGCGCTGCCGAACAGGTTAAGGTGCATGGTCGGGCTGATGGCAACCGACATTTCCGCGTTGGACTCCAATGCCTTGAGGCTCTTGGAAGGTTCGAGGAAACGCTTGAGGCTGCGATCATAGTGTTCGCGCAGGTCATCGGATTCTTTTACAAACTGCACTGCGGCACATTCAATGGCTTCGATGGCGCTGATGATGGCGCGGCGCAGGTTGTGCTGACGCTCGTCGCGATCATAAGGAGAGAAATCCACAATGCCGTCGATACAACCTGAGGTATAGAGCTCTTCCGGGGACACACCCACAGACTTGGCACACTCCTGCCATGAAAGGTTGTACTTGCGGGCGATGCTCTGCAGGCCCTGAGGCTGAATGGTGTTGAAAATACCATCACGCAGCGACAACAGTATATTGGCCGCCGCCAGTGGGATAGCACCACCCGAGTAGCCGGCGCCAATCACTATACCCAGAGTCGGCACATCGACGTTGGCACTCTCGGCAATCGCCTTGGAAATAGAATGCGCCTGGTTGTGACTGTTGGCCACCTCACCGGCATCGGCTCCGGGGGTATCTATCAGGTAAACTATGGGCATGGACAATTCGGCAAAATGGCGAATCGCCTCACAGGCCTGCAGGTGGTGCTCGGGCATCCAGGCACCGTTGGCCGTGGTGCGCTCCTGGGCGATAAAGCCGATGCGGCGGTTACGACCACCAAAGTTCAGCTCTATTTCGGCGCTGTAGAATGGGCCGTTGTGGCTCTCGGCGATCATCTTGCCTTTCAGATCGGCAATGATTCGCTTGGCACCTGGGCGGTTCTTGTCCTGGGTAGGCTGGATAACTTTGGCAACATAGCCATCCACATCCAACTGCGCCAATGACTTTAAGTTACTCTGGATGGCATCGTCATCCAACAGACCCTTTATCTCTTCAGAAAGGCTCTGTTTGCTGTGCTCTGGGAACAGCGAAAAATCCTTAGCCAAATGCTCCGCCTGCAGAAACAGGGGATCCGGAGTCTGGGCTTGAGTCGTGTTTGCGGGCTGCTTCTTGCTGGTCATCTATCGATCCTCTGCTAAGCCTCTGAAATTTTTTAGCCAATAAATATACCTTTGTTATCCCGTCAAATGCCATTAAACTGCCTTAGACGCTATGTTCCATTTTTGAGACAGTAATAAAAACATGCCAGATTTGAATGGGATGCTCCTATTTGCAGCAGTGGTCAGAGCAGAAGGCTTCTCTCAGGCGGCCCGTGAAACCGGCCTGCCAAAGTCTACCATTAGCCGAAAAATCGCCCAACTGGAACAACAGCTTGGGGTCCGTCTGCTGCAACGAAATACCCGCTCAATAAGCCTCACTCAGGTGGGCGCGCTCTTTTATCAACACTGTGACAGCATCTGCAACGAAGTGGAAGCGGCAAAGGCCACAATCGAGAATACCCATAACGATGTTTCCGGTTCATTGCGGATTGCGATCCCGGTTTCATTCAGCCAAGAGTTAATCGCCAATCTCTGCAGCGGCTTTATGCGTCTCTACCCCGGCGTCGAACTGGATGTACAGTTTACCGATGCCGATGTGGGCTTGGTAGGCGAAGGCTATGATATCGCCATCAAGTATGGCCCACTGCAGCCTTCGGATCTTGTCGCCCGGCTCCTGTTTGAACGTCAGCCGATTCTGGTGGCTGGCCCCGGCTATCTCAAGTCCAAAGGAACGCCGGCAACCCCGAGAGATCTGGCCCGTCACGATGGTATCTTGCTGGGTACCTCACGCTCGGCCCCCATCTGGCCGCTGGGCAAGGGGAGCCGCAAAACCATGGCCAGCTTCAGGCGCCGCACTCGAGTGAACAGTGCCATCATGGTCAAGCAGCTGGCACTGGATGACTTTGGCATCGCCATGTTGTCCCATTCGGTATGCAAGAACGAGCTGGCCAGCGGCGCCCTGGTGCCGCTGCTGCAGGAGTGGCCCATAGAACCCTTCAAGGTCTATGGCGTCTATTCCTCCCGTCGACAACTGGCGACCAATATCAGTGTGTTTCTGGACTTCTTTACCAAGCGCTTCAACAGTCAGGAGTCGCTGCAATCTTTGATGATGTAGCCAATCTTTGATGATGTAGCCAATCTTTGCTGATGAAGAAGGCTAAAGACCCCAGCCTTGGCCGGGGTCTTATATATGAATCAATAACACAGCACACAAGTTGGCCTTCTCTGACTTATGTCTTGGTTCTCTATTCCGTGCCAGCCAGACTCAAGGCAGCAGCTGTTCCTGCTTGAGCACCTGTTTCACCAGTTGTTGGCGTAACGGTAACTGGCTGGCCGAGGCCAGATCCAGGTTAATGGCGAAATAGACAGTGTTGTCGTCCAACTCCAACCAACCGACCCACCAACCTATGGCCGGCGTACGCCGCACACCATAGCCTGTCTTGGCGCGAATAATATAGTCAGTACTCGCTTCGGTCAGCATCATCTGTTTGACAATTCGCTGGCTGCGCTCGGACACAGGTAACTTGTTGTCATGCAGTTGCCTTAGAAAATCCACTTGTTGAAATGCTGTAATTCTCAGTTGGCCGTCGAGCCAGAAGCTGTCCGCTTGGCCACCGATATCCTGATTGCCATATTCCAGCTGCCGCACCATAGCCGCCATCACTTTGGGGCCTATCTCCCTGGCCAACTGCTGATACACAGGCACCACAGAGTACTTCATTGCGGTGCGAAAACTCTGGTCCCTGTTCCAGGCGGCAATTTCACGAACCTTTCCGTCCCAGCTAAAACGACTGGTTTCATCGCGCACCGCCCCGGTTTCCAACGCAATAAGGCTGGAGGGGATCTTGAAGGTGGAAGCCGGAATAAAGCCTTCGGCGGCGCGACTTAGATTGTTGGAGAGCCCCAAAGAACGCTTTTGATCCCAAAGCAGTAAACTGCCTTTAACACCTGCGGACTCGAACAGCTTGTCCCAGCGGCGTACCTCTTGCCAACCCTCGGCCGTGACCTCAGAGCCGACGTCACTGACCTTGGTCTGCTCAGCTGCCACAGCCTGCGTTTGTTGAGCCAATAAACACAGCAACATGGGCAGCAGCAAACGCTTACTCAGGCGCTTTCTGTGCAAACCTTTATTCATCTCATTCCCCTATTATTCCCGGCGGTCAAAGCAACAAGCATACAGCCCTGGGGTGAATAATGGTCTGGCAAAGCCCTGCTCAATTGTGGCAACAATCTGGCAAGGTAACAGATAGCTTTCCAGTTGCTGACGAGTGTTGCATACTTGAGGAAGGTGCAAACAAGTCCCATGTGTGCTCTGCGTCGGCTTACAGGCCTGGATGCAAGGCGTGGTTCGCAGCAAATGGCCTTAGTCCTTTGCAAGAAGCACAACACAGCAGGCAGACCTGTAAACCACGCCCTTCGGGGCTTTCACAGCAACCGGCTCTCTGCGTTATCTGACTTCGACAGGCCCCGGCATGCCTTCCGTCAGATGCCTTGAACGCCAATTGCTGTGCAAGCCAGAGTGCCACGAGGACTTATTCGCACCTTCCCTAACTTTACAACTCTATAAGCGAAAGGAACTGCCATGTTTAAGCCCAGCCTGGCCATAGCCCTGCTGTCGGGTACTCTGGTTTCTCTGTCGGCTCAGGCCGGTGTCGAAGAGGATCGCCTGCCTGCCGCCAACGAAAAAATGCCTCAAGTCGTCCAGCGCTATCAGGCATTGACAGATGATCTGGTAACGAAATACCGCCAACATACCGATGAGCTCAAGGTTACCCAGATGGTGGCGCACCAGGGGCAACGCCTGTGGCAACAGGCGGTCAGAGATGTGCAGTCAGGTCACAGCGACGACCGCTCCCTTTACTGGAGCCGGTTGCAGATGCGAGCAGAGCTGGGCAAACAGTCGCCCAAGTTCAATATCGCCTCCTGGCAAAGAGAAATACTGACCAAGGCGGTGGAAAAGTCATCCCGAGGTTTCAGCGATATCGACTTTAAGGATGATGCCAGCATCAAGATACTGCTAACCGGATTCGACCCCTTCTTTCTCGATCGCAATATAGAGCAGAGCAACCCTTCAGGTCTGGTCGCCCTGGCATTGGATGGTTACCGCTTCTCGGTTAACGGCCGCCAGGCACAGATAGAGACAGTGATGATCCCGGTACGTTTCGCTGACTTTGATGAGGGCATCATAGAGTCGCTGTTGACCCCGGTTTATCGCGACAAGAGTGTCGACATGGTGGTCACTGTCAGTATGGGGCGCAGCGACTTCGATCTGGAACGCTTTCCGGGCCGCAACCGCAGCGCCGAAGCCCCGGACAACCGCAATGTTTTTACCGGCGCCAGTAAACAGCGACCTCTGCCACCCAAGCTGGAAAACGACACCCTCAATGGCCCTGAGTTTGTCGAGTTCTCCCTGCCGGTAGCAGCCATGCAGAGCGTAAACGGCCGCTGGAAAGCCAACGACAACCATATTGTCAGCACCCTTTCCCGTGGCGAGTTTCAGGCAAGCAGCCTGAGCGAACTGCAAAACAGCACTTCGGTGGAGGGGTCTGGCGGCGGTTACCTGTCCAATGAGATCTCCTACCGGGCTATCCTGCTGCAAAACCAACTCGGTAGCCGTATTCCCACCGGGCATATTCATACCCCGAGAATTGCCGGTTTCGAGCCCGCTACCGAAGAAGCGATAGTCGAGCAGGTCAAAGCCATGCTGACAGCGGCGGCCAAAAGTTTATAATCCCTGATTCAACAGAGGCGCAGTTGCGCCTCTGCTTATTTGCCACCAATTAATGCCAATTCGAGTTTTCTCATGCTGAGTCAGTTGTTCAGATCCCTTAAAAACGCCGGCACTTCTGAATACAACCAAGCACCTGAGCCACAGCCTCAAGCTGCCGCTAGTGAGGCGCAGCAGGCAGTGCTCGATGCAATAGAACTTTGCTATCTCAAGGCGGAGGCCGCCCTGGGCCGAGCGCTAAAGCGCCCTTCGGTCAGCTTTGCCCTGCGAGGCCGCAGCGCCGGTACCGCTCATCCAACCGAGAACCGCTTGCGCTTCAATCCGGTGCTACTGGAGCAAAACCTGCACACCTTCACCCATGAGGTGGTTCCACACGAGATTTGCCACCTGCTCTGTTTCCAACTGCATGGCAAGACCCGACCTCATGGCAAGGAGTGGCAAAGCCTGATGCGGCGGATTTATGGCCTGGCGCCGCGTACCACTCACTCGATGGATATCAGCTCGGTCAAACCCAGAACCCTGCCCTATCAATGTGGCTGCGGTGTAGTAGAGCTGAGCATTCGCCGTCATAACAAGGTCGTGCGGGGCCAGGCTAAATATCAATGCCGCCGCTGCGGCCAACTGCTTAGCCCTCAGCCATCCTGAGCCAAGTTGCCAAGCCTGGCGGCTTCTTTTACTATCTGCTGCAACAATTCCAAGTCTGGCACCTGAGGTATCGGCTGTCGGCACCCGAAGTTATGATTTTAGGGAATAGCGTGATTTCATTGCACCTGCGGCCACTCGTGGCCCTGCCGCTGCTTTTGGCGGCCTCTTCTGTGCTGGCATCGCCCAGCCATCCAAGCAGTTTTTCCGAAGCCAAGAAACGCGCCAAGGTGATTTACAGTCAAACGCTGCCGGCAGTCAGTTTCTACTGTGGCTGTGCCATCAAAATGGAAGGCAAGAAATGGCAGCCGGATTTGGCAAGTTGCGGTTATCAGATTCGCAAACAAGAGACCCGTGCCAACCGCATCGAATGGGAGCATATAGTACCTGCCTGGGAGTTTGGCCATCAGTTGCAGTGCTGGCAAAACGGCGGCCGTAAGAACTGCAGCAGCAAAGATAAGACCTTTAAGCGCATGGAGGCCGACCTGCACAATCTGGTGCCGGCCGTGGGAGAGGTCAATGGCGACAGATCCAACTTCAGGTTCAGTCAGTGGAACGCCAAGCCAAGCCAATATGGCCAGTGTCAGATGACAGTCGACTTCAAGGGCCGTAAGGCAGAACCGCCAGCGCAGGCAAGAGGACGCATCGCCCGTACCTACCTTTATATGCAGCAGACCTATGGGCTCAAGATAGCCTCCAGCCAATTAAAGTTGTTCAAGGCGTGGGACAAAAGCTATCCAGTTGATACTATTGAGTGCCGGCGAGATCAGGTAATAGCCGCCTCTCAGGGCAATCACAACCCATTGGTGCAGAAAGCCTGCAACCAAAGCGGCCTCAGCGGCAGCGCAGAATAAGCCTAAGGAATACAGAGCATGAGAGTGCCGAGAATTTATCACACAGGCCCGATAACCCCAGGCAAAGTTCTGTCATTGGATGATGACGCCAGCGCCCATGTCGGCCGAGTGCTGCGCATGAGCAGCGGCGAGCAAATAAGCCTGTTCAATGGTGACGGCAAAGACTATCCGGCCACTATCGTCAGCGCCGGAAAGAAAGCCGTGGATGTACACGTGCTGTCTGCCATGGACAATCCCTCTGAGTCCCCCCTGGATCTGCACCTTGGGCAAGTGATCTCCCGCGGCGATCGCATGGACTTCACCTTACAAAAATCGGTAGAGTTGGGGGTTAACACCATCACGCCACTGTTTTCAGAGCGTTGCGGCGTTAAACTCAGCGGCGACAGGTTGGAAAAGAAACTGCAGCAGTGGCAAAAAATTGTTATCAGCGCCTGTGAGCAATCCGGCCGTAGCCGGGTCCCTGAAGTGAGACCGGTAATGGAGCTGGCAGCCTGGTGCGCCGAGCCCACGACGGCACTGAAACTCAATCTGCATCCCAGAGCCGCTCACGGCATCAATGGCCTTGAGCTGCCAAACAACAAGGTGCGGCTCTTGATAGGTCCGGAAGGCGGCCTGTCGGAGCAGGAAATTGCCATGACAGAAACCCAGGCATTTACCGAAGTTCTGCTCGGCCCCAGAGTACTGCGCACAGAAACCGCGGCGCTAACCGCCATTACCGCATTGCAGCTCAGATTCGGCGATCTGGGCTAACCATTTTCTGCCCTGTGGGCGCAACGAATAAAGGAAAGGCATCATGATCAAGCTCGGCATAGTGATGGACCCCATCAAGGATATCAACATCAAGAAAGACTCCAGCTTCGCCATGTTGTTGGCGGCGCAGTCCCGCGGCTATGAGCTCTTCTATATGGAGATGCAGGATCTGGCACTGCTGCAGGGTGAAGCCTGGGCCAAGATGCGGCCGCTCAAGGTTCAGGAAGATCCCACTGATTGGTACCAGTTGGGTGAAGCGACCGACACGCCGCTCAAGGAGCTGGATG
This sequence comes from Shewanella sp. K8, assembly GCF_028823715.1. Lineage (NCBI taxonomy): Bacteria > Pseudomonadati > Pseudomonadota > Gammaproteobacteria > Alteromonadales > Shewanellaceae > Shewanella > Shewanella sp. K8. The sequence continues at coordinate 71,405 of NZ_JAPEHY010000017.1, read as the reverse complement.
TGATTCTGATGCGTAAGGACCCACCGTTCGATACCGAATATATCTACGCCACTTACATGCTGGAGCGCGCCGAAGAGGCCGGGGTATTAATAGTCAATAAGCCACAGAGCCTGCGTGATGCCAATGAAAAGCTGTTTACCGCCTGGTTCAGCCAGTTTACCCCCACGACACTCGTCAGCCGCGATCCGCAGCGGTTACGCGCTTTCCATGCCCAACATGGCGATGTGATCCTCAAGCCATTGGACGGCATGGGCGGCACATCCATATTCAGGGTCAAGCAGGACGACCCCAACCTGGGGGTTATTATAGAAACCCTGACAGATTACGGCCAAAACTATGCCATGGCGCAGGTGTTTATTCCCGAGATCACCAAGGGTGACAAGCGTATTCTGGTCATCGACGGCGAGCCTGTACCCTACTGTTTGGCGCGTATCCCCAAGAAGGGTGAAACCCGCGGTAACCTGGCGGCCGGTGGCAGCGGTGTTGCCCAGCCTCTGTCTGAAAGTGACTGGGCCATTGCCAGAGCCCTGGGCCCTGAGCTTAAAAAGCGCGGCCTGATCTTCGTCGGTCTGGATGTGATTGGGGATAAGCTCACCGAAATCAATGTCACCAGCCCAACTTGCATCAAAGAGATTGAAGCGGCTTTCGATGTCAATATCACCGGCATGCTGATGAATGCCATTGAGCAAAGACTGCAACAAAAACAACAAGGATGAGACTCTGATGAAACTGAGCCAACTCACGGGCGCATTGCTGGGACTGTCATTGCTGCTGCCACTGGCAGTCGATGCCAATCAGTTGCCCAATCCCGCCCCTTCCAGACCCCAAAATATCGTGATCATGGTCGGTGATGGCATGGGGCCGGCTTATACCAGCGCCTACCGGTATTTCAATGACAACCCGGATACCGAAGAGATAGAACAGACGGTATTCGATCGCCTGTTGGTCGGTATGGCCAGTACCTACCCCGCCAGAGTCAGTGGCTATGTCACCGACTCCGCCGCCGCGGCAACTGCGCTGGCAACCGGAGTAAAAAGCTATAACGGCGCCATCTCGGTCGACACCCAGAAGCAGCCGATCCCGACCATAATGGAAAAGGCCAAGCAGCGGGGCATGAGCACGGGTGTGGCAGTCACTTCCCAGATAAATCACGCCACGCCGGCGGCCTTTCTGTCTCACAGTGAAAGTCGCAAAAACTATGTCGAGCTGGCCAACAAGTATCTGGAGACGGATGCCGATGTGATGCTGGGGGGCGGCCAGAAATACTTCGATCAGGAGCTGCTGGCCAAGTTTGATGCCAAGGGCTATCAAATTTTGCAGGAGTTCAGCGCGCTTGAAAGCATCAAACAGCCCAAGGTAATGGGCCTGTTTGCAGAAGTGCAACTGCCTTGGGTGCTGGACGACAAGGATGGCCATCGCCTCAGCACCATGACAGGCAAGGCACTGGAGCTCTTGTCACAAAACCCCAACGGCTTTGTGTTGCTGGTTGAAGGCAGCCTGATCGACTGGGCTGGTCACAACAACGACATCGCCGCCGCCATGGCGGAGATGGATGAATTTGCCCATACCATGGAAGTGGTCGAACAGTTCGTGCGCCAAAACCCCAATACCCTGATGGTGGCCACCGCAGATCACAATACCGGTGGTCTCTCCATCGGCAGCAAGGGCAAATATGCCTGGAACCCAGAGGTGCTCAAGGGGCTGTCTGCCAGTATTGATACCCTTGCCGCCGCTGCGTTGACCGCAGAAGACTGGCAAGCGCCGCTGGCTCAAGGCCTGGGTTTTGAGCTGGAACCCGCGTTGCTTGAACAATTGACCAAGGCCAGAATGCAAGGCAAAGAGACGCTGGCCAGCGCTATCAAACAGGAAGTGGATCGCCGCTCCAACACAGGCTGGACCACCGGCGGCCATACGGGTACAGATGTGCAGGTGTTTGCCACAGGCCCGGGCGCCGAGCTATTTATCGGCAACCAGGACAACACGGATATCGCCTCCAAACTGATAAGCTTGCTGCCCAAGGGGCAAAGGTCTGCTCAGTAATGCTTAACCTTGCAAAAAGCGGCCTTGGCCGCTTTTTTTATGTTTGCCGGCCATAACTCTTGCCCGCTGCCACCACTGATTGGCTATAATGCGCGGCAGATTTTATCCTTGGAAGTCCCCAATGTTGCTGACACCGCCATCGCAATTACTGCTGCGCAACAGTGCGCTATTTGAAGGCCAAAGCCTGCTGCTGCTCAACCATGAGAGCGACAACTGCGCCAGAGAGCTTTTGAACCTGTGCCCGAGAGTCGATGCCCTGGCGCTGGATTTCAATCACTTCCAACAGCTTAAGTCGCAAGCCAAGGCCGAGCTTCATTGTTACTTTGGCCACCAGTTGCCCCATACTGACAGGTTCGAGACGGTTGTGGTCTACTACCCCAAGGCCAAGCCGCTGCTCGCTTATCTGCTGGAACTGGCGGCGCTGCACCTGCAACCGGGAGGTCAACTACTAGTCATAGGGGAAAACAAAGGCGGGATAAAGTCGTTTGCCAAACAGCAAAGCCGCTGGTTCAGCAATGCGGCCAAACTGGACAACGCCCGTCATTGCCTGCTGTTTGCCGCCGAGGCCATCGCCAGCCCAACTGCGCTGGATATTGAAGCCTTTGTCAGCCATTACAGCTTGCCCACTCCCCAAGGGGACATACAAATCTGCAATATGGCCGGGGTATTCAGTGAAAAACGCCTGGATCTGGGCACTGAGCTGTTGCTGTCTCATCTGCCCAAGCTCGAGGGACGGGTGCTGGACTTTGGCTGCGGCGCCGGAGTGATTGCCGCCGCCCTGCTCAAGGTCCAGCCGGAGCTTAATCTGGATTGTGTCGACATCAACGCCATGGCGCTGCTGTCCTGTGAGCAGACACTGAAGGCCAACGGCCTGAGCGCCAAAGTCTATCCATCCGATGGCTTGAGCGCCACTCAAGGCGAGTTCGACGCCATCATCTCCAACCCGCCGTTTCACGATGGCTTGGCAGCCACCACCCATATTGCCGAAAGCTTTATCGCCGACAGCGCCAACAGGCTAAAAGACAGAGGAGTATGGCAGATAGTGGCCAATCGTCACCTGCCCTACGGCGACACAATCGCGGCCCATTTCGGTAACGTGAACGTGATTGCCGAAAACAACAAATACAAGCTTTACCGGAATATCAGTAACAAAAAGTAACGCCGGGCAATTTAAGTAACTTTTCGCTAAGAGATCAAAGATTTTTATAAGTATTCAGGGCTATTATCTTTTGAGCAACTGCTAATAATATGTTAACAACAGGCTTCGTTTTGGCGAGCTTATGTTGCTATACTCAACAGCAGTCGGGAAAATAATAATAGTACCATTCCGTACAGAAGTTGATTCAGTCGATACGCGCCTGTTGTCTCGCCATAGCATAGTTATGGCGTCAACAAACAGCTTGGTACTCGATGTTTAAACTTCGAAAAGGAAGGGTATAACTAACCTGGATAACTTTAATATGCTGGCGCCGGATCTCGTTGAACTCAGCAGCAATAAGCAATTTGCCGAGCTGAGGCTCATCCCCAAAACCCATGGCCCCGTGACCGAGGAAGCCATACGTCATCTGTTGGCCCTACCAGACTTCGCCAATCTCTGTCCGCTGGATAGTCAAATCGCCAAAGCCGTCAAGGACATCAATAAGCTTTACGCTGAAGAAGATGGTCAGTTCGAGCAGTTCTTTCAGATAGCCGAGCGCCGTGACGGCCAGATATCACTCCAGCCCAGTAAAGATAAGATGCAAGCCGGTATGACCCTCACTGCCGCCTGGGGCGGTAAAGAGATCACCTTGCCGGACATTCTTCGCCGCCTGAAAGAAGAGAAGATCTGCATGGGACTGTCGAAAATCAAGATAGAAACCATGCTCAAACGCCTGAAGCAGAGTAAACCAGGCGAAACCATAGAAGGCACTATTGCCTGTGGCAAGGCGGCGGTGAACGGCAACCATGCCAGATTGGATCGTAAAGTGCCCCTGGCCCGTGAGCGCCTGCTGCACCCACAGGAGCGGGAGGATGGCACAGTGGACATGCGTAACCTGGGCGCAGTCATCATGGTCAATGCCGGCGATCTCTTGATGGAAAGGATCCCCGCCACTCAAGGAACCCCAGGATACAATGTCTTCGGCGAAGTATTGCCGGCCAAGCCGGGGAAAGATCTGGAGATGGTGGCCGGCAAAGGTACAGAGTTCAGCGCCAAAGACAGCAACAAGCTTATCGCCACGGTTGCCGGTCAGCCGGTGGAAGTCCGCAACGGCATGCAGGTAGATGATGTATTGCAGATAAAAGATGTGGACGTGGGCTACGGCAATGTCGACTTCAAGGGCAGTATCCTTATCAGTGGCGACGTCCACGAGGGGATGCAGGTCAAGAGCAGTGGCGATATCACTGTAATGGGTTTTGTCGACTCGGCATCCTTGATGGCCGAAGGGGATGTAACCGTCAGCAAGGGCATCATAGGCAGGCAGATCCGCGCCAATGAGTTGTCGACCCAAATCAGAGCCAAGGGGCAGATATCGGCCCAGTTTGTGCAATATTCCGATCTCCAATGCCAGGGCGATATCCTGGTGACCAAGCAGCTGCTGCACAGCAATAGCCGTACCGACAGTAAACTCACAGTCAGCGACGCCAACGGCCGCCGCGGAGATCTGGTGGGAGGAATTGCCAAGGCGGAAAAAGGCATCAAGGCCGTCGCCATAGGCGCTACAGCGGATACCAAGACAGATCTCTTCTGCGCCATGCGTTTGGGAGAGTACCGCCAAAACCTCAAAGATCTGGAAGAAAGTGTCCGGATTTTGGTGGTAGCCGGTTTGGATATGGAAGCCAGACTGAGAAAATTGCCACCCAAGAGCGAATGGCAGGCAGATCCGGCCATGGTCGAGCAGGTCAAAATGATGCTGGAAGAGAAACACCGTGTCGATGATGAGCGAGTGCGGGAAGAAACCGAACTCGAGCTGCTGAAGGCGGAAACCGAAGGCTACTATCGCCATTACTTTGTCGAAGCCCTGAAGCATATCTACTCCAATGTGGAAATTCACATAGGCCCGGCGCAACAGCGCACCCAGAGGGAACATGGCCCCTGTGTGGTTCAAAACCAAAACGGAGAAGTCCATTTCGACTACAGCAGTCGCGGCTGATATTAAACCGGGCCTCGGTTCGGCGCGGGATAATTAATCGCAACGCCAGGCCGTTGTGATAAGGTGTTGGAGACAACTTATTCCTGGAGCCCCTATGACACAGCCAGCCTGGCCAGCCATTCTGAAACCGGCAGATTCGGACGAACTGGTGTATCTCGAGAATGAAAGAGACTGGCTGGAATATATCTGCCTGAATCAACACCTGAGTTGCCAGGGTGATCAACTGATAGATTCCGGCGGCTTATGTTATCCCATACTTCCGGCCATTCGCTGTGACGAACCTGTACTGGCCTCATTGCCACAAATAGGCCCGAGCCATGCACAGCTCGAACTCACAGATCTCAAGCTGTTGGTGCAAAAGCACGCCGCCGCGCTCGGCAGTTGCTGCGTTGCCAAGTTAGCCTTTATCACTTTTCCCCAAGGACTGGAGATGGTGCGTTATCTCGACAGTCTCTAAGGCGTTCTGGCAAAGGACTGGGGCCATTTACTGCGAACTGCGCCTTGTATCCAAACCTGTAAGCCGATGCAAAGCCCCCACGGACATGTTCGCACCTTCCCTGACAAAGCCCGGTGCCCATGGGTATAATCGGCGCGTTTTCTCTCACCGGAGTCATAGATTTGCAACTTCTGAAAATAGATTGCTTAGGGAAGCCCCTGAGGCTGGAAGGTTCCATGGCGGGTTGGCAGCAACTTTTTTGGGATAACCAATTAGTCTCACAACAAGCCGCCAGCGCCGATGACCAAGGCATTGGCAGCCATGAGTTCAGCCTCAGTCGCGCCGATGGCAGCAGCATCAAGGTACGCCTGGAAACCCAGCTCAACTGGCAACCCTTTGAGCTGAGCTATCGCTTGCTCATCGATGAGCAAGTCACGATTGAAGGCAGCCGCAATAGCAAAGATATTGAGCGGCAAACACCGGACATAGCGCCGGTAAAACAGCAGAAACTGAGTCTGGTGGGGCTGGTGTCTCTGGGCTTCAAACTGCTCAAGAGCGCCAAGGTGATCAAGGTCGTTCTGGCAGGAGCCAGTATTGCCGCCTACTCCTGGCTGTTTTCCCTGCAGTTTGCCCTGGCTCTGATAGCCTGCCTGGTGTTTCACGAGTACGGCCATATCCGGGCGATGAAATATTTTGGCATGAAGACCAAGGGTATCTACCTCATCCCCTTCATGGGCGGCCTGGCCTTGTCCGATGAGAAGATCAACACCCGCTGGCAAGACGTGGTGATCTCCATCATGGGGCCAACCTTTGGCCTGTTGATGTCCCTGGCGGCACTCGTGGCCTACTGGATCACAGGCAATCCCTTCTTTGCCGGTCTGGCGGCCTTTAACGCCTTGCTCAACCTGTTCAACCTGCTGCCTATTTTGCCGCTCGATGGCGGACATATTCTCAAGAGCATCAGCTTTTCGATGAACAGTGCTATCGGCCTTATCGCCTGTATTCTGGGTGCTGCCATAGGGGTATTTATCAGCTACAGTCTGGGGCTGGCACTGCTGGGGTTCCTGTTGTTGATAGGCAGCGCCGAGATTCTGTTTGAGTGGAAACAGCGTCATCACAGTCATCTGCTGCCGCTGGACAGGTATGGGCAAGTGTTTTCCATTGTCTGGTATCTACTGACAGTGGCGGCCCTGGTGGCTGTTATCTGGCACCTGGCCGGCAGCGGTGATGACATGCTGGGACTGCCACTCAAGATATTGCAAAGCTGATTTAACACTCAGATTGCAAGGCTGCCACAGCCGCGCGTCCTGGGTGCTACATTCAGGCAAATTAGTGCTTGAAAATCTCTATTGGGATCAAAAATCACAAAGATAGATCACCAATGCCTTAAATTGTCGGAATGCCCTGGATCCTGATTAAGGTAAACTGAATTGCTTACCGCTTAATCCATGATACAGGGCGTTTATGAAAACACTTTCAGGCTCCAGTCTTTGGTTACTGATCTTTTGTCTGCCAATTTCCCTATCACTCTCGGCGCAGGAGGTTCAACCCCCTCCGGTAACCGTAGAAGCGGTGAAACAGGCATCCTTTAGAGATGTCGCCAACGAAGTCGGTAAAATTCGGGCTATCGACTCTGTGGCCCTCAGTTTCAACGCCAGCGCCAAACTCACGGCGATCCACTTCAAAAACGGAGACATGGTCAAACAGGGTGACTTGATTGCCGAACTCGACAGTGTCAAGGCGCAAGCCGATGTCGACAAGGCCCGCAGCACGCTGGCTCTGGCGAAAACCAAACTGGAGCGAGTCAGAGGCCTGCTAGCCAAAGAGCCGGATTCACTGTCAAAACAAGATGTGGATGAGCTGGAAGAAAATGTGCAACTGGCCGCCGCCGATTTCAAACAGAAACAGGCCACCCTCGCCGATTACAGCCTCATCGCCCCCTTCGATGGCCAATTAACTTCCTTTACCCCCTCTATCGGTGCCCAAATAACCGCAGAAACACCTCTGGTAACCCTGTACCGCTTGGATCCGGTTGAAGTGCATTTTGCCATCAGCCAAGTCGAGTTCGGCAAGGCGCAGCGAGGTCAGGAGGTGCATCTCACAGTGGAGGCCTACAAGGGACGCGAGTTCAAAGGACTGGTCAGCTATGTAGCGCCGGCTGTCGATGAGAGTTCGGGCAGGGTGGAGGTTCATGCGCAACTGAAGAACCCGGATCATGCCTTGGCTCCCGGAATGTTTGCCAACGTCAAACAGATATTCAGCAAGGGGATCAAGCACTTGTTGGTGCCACAAAATTCCGTCATTGCCAATAATGAAGAACGCTTTGTCTGGGTACTGCAAGGCGACAAAGTCAGCAAGCGCCCTGTGTCACTTGGGCGCAACACCAATGACGGTTATGTCATCATCAAGTCGGGGCTGCAAAACTCAGATACTGTGGTGCGAACAGGCATGCAGAATCTGCAAGAGGGAGGTGAAGTCAGAGTCCTGACCAATGCCTTATTGGCCACCGAAGAGGACCAACTCTGATGCGCCTGCCGGAAATCTGTATTCGCCACCCAATTTTCGCCTCGGTGATTAGCATAATGATAGTGCTGATCGGCCTGGTGTCTTTCGGCAAACTGCCGATTCAATACTTCCCTGACTACAACACTCACTCGGCTTCGGTCAGCGCATCCATCAATGGCGCCAGCGCCGAATTCATGTCCGAGAATGTCGCCGATAAGCTTATCGACGCCGCCTCCGGGCTGGATAAGGTCGATACCATGACCACCGACTGTCAGGAAGGCAGCTGCACTCTGTCCATCAACTTCAGCAAAGAGATAGATGACATCGAATACACCAATTTGATGAACAAGCTGCGCTCCAGCGTTGAAGCCATCAACGACTTTCCCCAAAGCATGATAGACAAGCCCAGAGTGACAGATGACGTGTCGGCGACCCATTCCGCCAGCAATATCATCAGCTTTGTCAACGAGGGCGGTATGACCAAGCAGCAGATGTATGATTACATCAGCCAGCAGCTTGTACCTCAATTCAAACATCTGTCCGGTGTGGGCGCTGTATGGGGCCCCTATGGCGGCTCACAGCGCGCCGCCAGGGTTTGGCTGAACCCGGATCAGATGAAGGCGCTCAATATCAAGGCCGCCGATGTGGTGGCCACCCTGAGCACCTATAACGCCACTTTTACCTCGGGCACCATAGTGGGCAAGTCCCGCGACTTCTCCATCAACCCGCTCAGCCAGGTTGAAAACATAGAAGATATTCGCGATCTGGTAATCCGGGTCGATAACGGCAAAATAATCCGGGTGAAGGATATCGCCAATGTCGTGATGGGCGAGGAGAGCCTGCGGCCCAGCCTTTTGAGCATTGGCGGACATCAGGCGATGTCGCTGCAAATACTGCCGCTGGCCAACGCCAACCCTGTGACAGTGGCACAAACCATACGTGCCGAAATCGACAGGATGCAACACCAGTTGCCGGCCGGTCTCAAGATGCAGTTGGTCTATAACCAAGCCGACTTTATTCAAGCCTCTATCGAAGAGGGTTTCTCTACCTTACTGGAAGCCATAGTGCTGGTGTCACTGATTGTGGTGCTGTTTCTCGGCTCACTCAGAGCCGCTTCGATTCCGATTATCACCATTCCCGTCTGTGTCATAGGGGTATTTGCCGTTATGGCCTGGCTGGGGTTCAGTATCAATGTACTGACCATATTGGCAATCATCCTTGCCATAGGTCTGGTGGTGGACGACGCCATAGTGGTGGTGGAAAACTGCTACCGCCATATAGAAAAAGGTGAAACGCCTTTTAACGCTGCAATCAAGGGCAGCCAGGAGATCATCTTTCCCATCATAGCCATGACACTGACACTGGCTGCCGTTTATCTGCCGATAGGTTTGATGTCCGGACTGACGGCCGATCTGTTCCGCCAGTTTTCCTTCACTCTGGCGGCGGCGGTGATCATCTCAGGGGTGGTGGCCTTGACCCTCTCGCCCATGATGAGTGCCTACTTGATTCAGCAAAGCCACAAACACCCGGCCTGGTTTCAGCGGGTCGAGTTGGGGCTGGAACGTTTGATTGAGCGCTACAGCCAGGAACTGGAGCTCTGGTTCAACCGTAAGCGTCTGTTGGCCGCAATCGCCTTGCTGTTGGTCGTTTCGGGTGGCGTACTCTATTGGTACATGCCCAAGGTACTGCTGCCCACAGAAGACAGCGGCTTTATCGACGCCAGCGCCAAGGGCCCCACCGGCGTTGGCCGCCAATATCACCTGAATCACAACGCCGAGCTCAACAGCGTTATGGATGACAACCCCAATGTAGCCGCCAATCTGGCTTATATCGAAGGCGGCCCGGTCAACCATGTGCTGCTGAAACCTTGGGGAGAACGCAGCGACACCGCCGCCGAAGTGATAGATCAACTGATAGCCAAAGCCAAACAGCAGGTGTCGGCCTACAACATGTCGTTCAGTGTTCGCTCCGCCGACGGCTTGAATATCCCCACCAATCTGCAACTGCAGTTGATGACGCTGGACAGAGACAAAGATGCCTTGGCCCACACCGCCGAGAAGGTGGTTAAACTGCTGGAGGACTATCCTGGGCTGACCAATATCAACAACTCGACCCTCAGGGACTTGCCACGCTTCGATCTCAGCATAGATCGCAATGCGGTGATCCTTTCCGGCGCCAGCTACAGCGATGTGACCAATGCACTGTCGACCTTTTTAGGCTCGGTCAAAGCCGCCGATCTGCACTCGGACGACGGCTTCACCTACCCTATCCAGGTTCAGGTTAACCTGGAGATGCTGGGAGACTTCAATGTGCTCAGTAAGCTGTATGTCACCTCTGAATCGGGTGAGGCGCTGCCGTTGTCGCAATTTGTCACCATAAAGCAGGCAACCGCTGAGTCGAATATCAAGACCTTTATGGGTCGCGATGCCGCCCTGATCAGCGCCGATCTTATGCCGGGTTACTCCCCGGGAGAGATCAAACTCTGGCTGGATGAGCAACTGCCGTCGCTGCTGGCTCCATCTCAGGGCTACGCCTACAACGGCATCATCAAAGAACTGATGGACTCCCAGGCAGGCACTCAGTCACTGTTTTTGCTGGCTTTGGTGTTTATCTATCTGATCCTGGCGGCGCAGTTTGAGAGCTTTGTCGATCCCTTGATCATTCTCCTCACTGTGCCCCTGTGTCTGGTGGGAGCCTTGCTGACTCTCAACCTCTTTGGCCAGAGTATGAATATCTATTCCCAGATAGGTTTGTTGACTCTGGTAGGCCTGGTGACCAAACACGGGATCTTGCTGGTCGAGTTCGCCAATAAGCAGCGCCAGGCCGGCAAAAGTGCCCTCGATGCGGCCATGGCCAGCGCCCGCTCAAGGCTGCGTCCTATTTTGATGACCTCGCTGGCGATGATCCTCAGCGCCATCCCATTGGCCATAGCCTCTGGCCCCGGCTCTCTTGGACGGATAAACATAGGCCTGGTCTTGGTAGGTGGCTTGTTGATGGGCACCTTCTTCTCGCTGTTTGTGGTGCCTGTGGCCTACTTGGCCATGAGCCAGTTAAAACAAAAAGATGTGCTGGCCAAGCTCAGAGGCAAGATCTAAGATTTTCGCCAACGCTCTATCACTTCTTACTCACACACTTTCCAACTCGCAAAAAAGCGCCACCCCGGGGGTGGCGCTTTTTTGCCTGAGTTTTACTCGCTTGCCGGCAGCATCACGGCCTCAAAGACCCGGCTTTGCCGGATAAACTGCTTAAGCAGGTTATTCAGCTCAGCGGCAGTGACCTCCTCATTGAAGCGAATGTTTTGTCCTATCTGCTGCGGCCCACCCACTGTCATATAGCTTTGGCTGACCGCCTCCAACCAACCGAGATTGGATTTAAGCTCCCGCTGCAGCCTGTCCTGACGCTGACGGCGCTTATTTTCCAGCGAATGGGGCGATACGCCCTCATCAGTCATCCGCTTGAGTACCAGATGCAGTTGCTGGATCAGTTCATCGACCCGCTCCGGATCGCTGCTGAAGCTGATACGGCCGGAGCTGAAATCTTCCCCCGGCTCCTGCCAGAACCAAGCGGTTACCCCATAAACGCCGCTGGCCTCCTCCCTGAGTTTGAGCCTCAGCTGCTCCTGAATAAGCTCCCCCATGAGCGACAACTGATAGGCTTGCTTTGCTGACCAAGGCTGCGGATAGGAAGTTAGATAGACCTCTGTTTCGGCTCTGGGCTCACCAGAGACAGGCATCTGCAGACGCTCCTTTGGGGTCGCCGGCCGAATTTGGTATTGCTTGCGCGCTTCGCTTTTTACCTCAATCCCCGCCAGATACTGCTCGGCCAGGCGAATGAGGCGCGCCTCGTCGATATCGCCGACAAAGAACAGAATAAAGTCGGTATTACCCAGCATGTGACGGCGATAATCGGCCCGCAGCTCATCCTCGGTCAGGGTAGTCAGCAACTCGGGATCCGGGTTGTAAACCGTCGGCACTCCGGGATAGCGCTTGGCATCTATGGTGCGGGCAAACTGCTCCCCAGGGTCATTGGCATATTGTGCCCGGGTCGCCTGATACTCTTCGCGCCAGTGCTTCAAGGCATTCGATGCAAACTGTACCTGTTGCAACTTGAAGCGAAACAGCTGCAGCAGCGCCGCCAGATCATCCCTGTGGGCCCAGCCGGAAAAGCCTTGCGTCTGGCCGTCCAGCAAACTGGAAAGCACCAGAGGATAGTCGCTGTCATAGTTGATGATCGCCTGCTGCGGCACCTCGCCGGCGCCGAACTCATCTGCCAGGTTCACAGCCAGACGCAGCTTTTGCGCCTCCGAAGGTGCCAGACTGCCCATCCCCCCGACAGTCAAGGCCTTGAAATGCACTTCACCTGGGTTGAGATCAGATTGGCTGAATACCAGACGCAACCCGTTGCTGAGTCGATACTCCTTCAGGCGTCCATCGGCGGCTTCACCGATAAAGCGACTGCTGCCGGCCTCGGCCTTGAACTCGGGCATCTCAGCGGTCTGTTGCCCGGCTTCAAAGTCGCTGTGCTGCCTGCTCATACTCTGCTGCCATAATGCATTGGCTTCAGCACTCGTCAGTGCCGATATCTCCCCGGCCCCAAGAGTCTGCAGCAATAAGCGGGAACTTGGCGCCGTTAAACGCGCCAGCGCCTGATTGATATCCTCGGTCGTCAGCGAGCCAATCAGCTCCAGGTTGAGCCGGGCTCTGTCTTTATAGCTCAACCAGGGGTCGAGATTGGCAGCGGTAGTGACCAGGTCGCCGGCAATATCTATGCTGTAAACCGCCTTATCGGCGCGGCGCTGTTCCAATTTCAGTTGGCGTTTCAGCTGGGAAGCCACGGCCTTATCGCTGAAACCATGCTGCTTGAGGGTGGCCAGAAGATCAAACAGTGCACTGGCGGCGCTATGGTACTCACCCTTCTTGAGCTGCAAGGTGAAAATGCTCTGCCTGGTCTCGCGGCCAATGGCCGAGGAGAAGAAAGCGCCCGACAGCAGCCAGTCTTGATGTTGCTTCTCCCACTGCTGCAAACGCAGATTCAGCATACGCCCGGCTATCTGCTCGGCCAGCTCGCGGCGATAACCGGCCCGCGAATAATCCGACTCAAGCGGCGAGAAAAAGCTCAGCTCCAGCGCCGGCTCTTCGGCGCCTACTTCATGCACCTTGGCGGCCCTCAGGCCATCTTGCAGCGGTATGCCAAAGTCCACGGTTTCCAGTGGTGTAGTGGCCGTGGGCATGGCTCCCAGATATTGCTCGACCATGGCCTTGAACTTGGCGACATCTATATCACCGCTCGCCACCAGCGCCATATTATCCGGCCGATACCAGCGGCGATAAAAGTCGGCCACCCGCTTACCGGACACCTGGCGTATGGTTTCGGGATCGCCTATGGGATCGCGCGTCGCATAACGGGAACCGGCCATTTCGATGGCAGACTTTTTGTCCCCCAAACGCAGCATAGGCCCAAGCCTTGCCCGCCACTCCTCCAGCACTATGCCACGCTCGGCATCGAGATCGTCGCGGGCAATGCTCACCTCTGCCGCCCAGTCGGCAATAATTCTAAGCGCCAGCTCCAGAGTCTGCGGCCGGTTATCCGGCAGATTGAGCAGATAGACGGTATTTTCAAAGTCAGTGAAGGCATTGACATCTATGCCAAACTTCAGCCCGGCATCCTCCAGCGCGCTGATGACGCTGTTGCCCTTAAAGTGCTTGCTGCCGTTAAAGGCCATATGCTCGACCATATGGGCCACGCCCCTTTGGTCGTCATCTTCATGCATGGAACCGGCGTTGACTACCAGACGCAGATACACGCGTTTGGCCGGGGCATCGTTGGGGGCCAGATAATAGCGAAAGCCATTGTCCAGCCGGCCCTGAACCAAGTCAGGATCACTGTTCAGAGGCAGCATATCGCTGGTTTGACAGGCCGCCAGCAGGCAAGCCATCGCCGCCATCATCAGGCGGCCGAATCGTGTTTTAACAATCATCTCAGGATTTCCAGAACTCAACAAAAAAGCAGCTTCCGGTGAAGCTGCCCATCACCACCACTCAGGGTTTAGAAGCGATAACCCACTTCCAGCCAGAACTGACGCCCTGGGGTATAGAGGCCGTATTCGCCGTTCTGGTTAGCCTTGAGGCTATACTGGCGCACCTGGTTGAGCACATTGTTGATATCCAGCTGCAGATAGACCTCACCGCCCAGCGCCTGCGGCTCCCAGCGAATACGGCTATCCCACTGGGTGTGACTGCCGAAGTCATAGCTGCGGTACATCTCCAGCGCCGCCTGGCTGTTTACCGACTCATATCCCCGTACCGGCGCCTTGACATAAAGCTTGTTGCCCCAGGTAATATTCCAGGCCGGTAACTCCATATCCAACCCAAGACGCACCATCCACTCTTCCTGGGATGAGTTGACCTTCTGCTCCATCTGGCGACGGCTCATCATGGCGCCATCGAGCATCACGGCCTCATCCGGGTTCATCGCCTTATCCAGATCGTTGCGATCTGTCTCCAGCCAATCGGCCGCCAGCGACCACTCCCATTGACTGGCACCTAAGGTCAGCGGCGCTATGTTATTCAGTTGCAGGGTATAGACATGAACCTTGTAGTCTTCGCCATTGCGATAGTCGTCCACCTTGACGCTGCCTACCTGGCTTCTATGGGTCACCAGGCGATCGCGATAGTCCCTCAGGGTATAGCGACCACTCAGGCTTAAATTGCCTAGATTCTGGTGCAGCGCCAGGGTCAACTCATCGGAGAAGGGGGTTTTCAGATCCTTGATGCTTTCGTATCTGCGGGTGTGATCCTGGCTGAGTTTAAGAATTTCATCCGCCAGCTTCATCGAAGCGAATGAGCGGCCATAGTAACGGTTAAGCCCGATATCCACCCGGGTGCCCTCGACGACATCCCAGTTGAGTGCCAGCCGCGGCGCCAGGTTGAGATTATCCAGGTAGTCATCATGCTCAAGCCTCAACCCGGGGCGGAATTGCCAGGCGCCGAATTTTATGATGTCCTGCAGATAAGCCGCCGAGTTGCGGTGGCGGGTGTCTATGCTGCCGGCCAATACGGTTTGCTCATCGAGCGGCATCTCCATGCCCGACATTATCAAGCGGATCTCCTGATTGACCTCCCTTGGGCGGTAAAAATCATAGTCGGTCTGCTGGAAACTCAAGCCGGTTTCCAGGCTGTGACTGACATCGCCCCAATAGAGGCGTTTGAAGCTGACATCGGCCAGCAGTTGCAGATTTCGCTGCTTGAGACGACTGTCCCCATAGCCCCCCTTCTGGTAATCCAGCCCGGTATCGGCATCACTGATCACCAGCACGGTATCACTCTGGGAGTGACGCTCATCCTCAAAGCTGTCGTAGGCCGCCTTGAGGGACAAACTTCCCAGGCTGAACTCCCGCTCCAGACTCAGGGTCGACCCCAGTGCCGAGTGGCTGTCTTCAAAGTCATTGTCTATGTTCTCGCCCATAAACAGGCCTTCACGGTAGGCCGAATAACGCCAGTCCCAGTCGATTCGGGTCAGGGGATCCGGCGTCCAGGCCAGATTCAGCAACAGGTTGTCCGATCTGCGGCTCTGATCCTGAGAATCAACCGTACCTTCTGCATCCATGATCCGGCTCTGGCGAATGCTGGAGCGGCGTTGACCAAAGGCCAGCACCATGCCCAGCTCGTCGTTAATCCCCTGCTGCCACTGCCCCGAATAACTGTGTTTAACAAAATCGGGCTGATAGATGGCCTTGCCCCCGTCGGGCCTGGCCTGCTGCAAAAACTCGTTAATATTGGGATCAACCTTCTGGCTGGTCCAACTGCTGCGGCTGGTACGGTAACGCAGCTGGCCGCCGTTGACGCCGTTGTAGCTTAGGGTATCGGCCACTACGGCCCCGCCGGTAAAGCCCCCCAGGCTGGCCGGCACATTGTTGTCATAAACGGTGATCCCGGCCAGCATGGCGGCGTCGAAGAAATAGGCCTGTTCCGAGCTCATCCCCGGTAAGACCCCGACACTGCCGTCAAACAGGCCTGAGCTGGGATCCAGATCGTTGTTGATATTGATGCCATCAATAAGAAACGCTGTCTGTTCAGACTCGGCGCCATAGATGGAGATCTTCGACGGTTTGATTTCACCGCCACTAAACCCCTCATCCAGCCCCTCCAGGCGCACCGCAGGGTTGGATTTGACCAAGTCGCTCAAGTTGCCATCGGCCGAAGGGGTACGGCGGATCATCTGCTCATCCAGAGTGCTTTTGCCATCCAAACCGTTATCGGCTCTGTCTTTGACTGTCACAACCGCGCTGGTTTCGGGCGACTCATTCGAAGAGGGCGCTTGTTTATTTAGCGTTTCGGCGCCGGATGCGGCGCAAAAGAGTACGGCTGCCACAGCCAAAGCCACGGCAGAAGGTGCGGGGTATTGCATATAAAACCTGACCAATGAGAATGATTCTCATAATTGTTACAGGCAAAATATTTCCCGACAAGATAGCCAAAATTCAGCCAAGGTAACAAGAATGTTTCGCAAAAAGCGCTACAAGTTTAACTTTTGGTAACTTTTTGAGAAAGGAGCAAACAATCAGACCAAGGCTAACCTTTAAAATCAATCAAAGGTGGGGTTGGACAAAACCCATCACAGGTTAACCGCACTGTATTCCAAATGACTTTTTAACGAAAAAATCTTAAAAATTTACATTTGTGTCAGCGCTGATGTGTTGTTTAGGCGAATAAAAGGCAAGAGGCGGCCACAGCAAAGCAGCCGTCTGTTGCCTATGTCAGTTAAACGGAACCGGATGGGATCTCACCGAAATCACCGTTTTGGTAGTCACGAATGGCCTGCAGGATCTCCGCCTGGGTATTCATCACAAAAGGCCCCATCTGCACCACGGCCTCACCAATGGGGTTACCGGCCAGAATGAGCAGGCCCGCGCCCTTGAAACCGGCTTGCAGCTCGAGAGGATAACGACTGTCGAGCAGCAACATATTACCGGCCACCAGTTGTTTGCCATCCGGCAGTTGCAATTCACCACTGTGCAGATAGAGCGCCAGTCGCCCCAGATGACTGAGATCCAACTTGGCTTGGGCATCAGGCGCCAGCGTCAAATCGGCAATCGCCGCATCGCCGGCCAACCCGGTCAAGGGAGCACTGGCTTCAGTACCGGCGAAACGCCAGTCACCGGCCAGCAGTCTCAGGCTGGCGCCGTCAGTTTCAAGCTGTTGGTGTTCATCGGCTGCGCTGTCCTGATACCTGGGCGGCCGCATCTTGTCCTTGGCCGGCATATTGAGCCAGATCTGAAAGCCATGCAGCCCCTCTTTGGCATCGGCCAGCGGCATTTCGGAGTGGACCACACCGCGGCCGGTACTCATCCACTGCACCTTGCCTTCGCGGATGGCGCGGACATTGCCCAGTTGATCCCTGTGCTCAAAGCCGCCCTTGCGGATATAAGTAAAAGTTTCCATACCGCGGTGGGGATGCGGCGGAAAACCGCCGAGATAATCGCGTTCATCGTCGGAGCGGATCTCATCCAGCATCAGATAGGGATCCAACGCCAGAGCCTGAAAATCGGCGACCCGGCTGATATTGACCCCATCGCCGTCAGAGGTGGGTTGTGCCGGCAGTATTTGCAATATTTTCATCATTGGGCTCCTTCACTTTGGAATAGCCCCAGCTTACTGCCGACAAATAACAACAAAAAGCGCATTTATCCGCTATGAGTCTTCGACTTTATAGAAAGGTCACACCCACCAATAGCGCACCACATGGAAGAAAACCGGCGCGGCAAAACAGACAGAATCCATGCGATCCAGCATGCCGCCGTGGCCCTCTATCATATGGCCCCAATCCTTGACGCCGCGGTCACGCTTGATGGCCGACATCACCAGTCCCCCGGCAAAGCCGAGCAGGTTCACCAGTAAAGCTATGATTGCCGCCTGCCAGGGGGTGAATGGGGTGATCCAGAACAGCGAGGTACCCACCAGCGTCGCCAGCAATACCCCACCGACCAGGCCTTCCAGGGTCTTGGAGGGCGACAGCTTGGGTGCCACCTTGCGTTTGCCAAACAGCTTGCCACAGCAATACTGCAGCACGTCGGAGAGTTGCACTACCAGAATGAGCCAGGCAATCAGCAGCAAGTTACGCCCTTCATAGCCCTCTATCTTCAAGGTCATCAGCGCTGGCACCGACGAGACACAATAAACGGCTATCATCAGCCCCCACTGCACCTTGGCGGTACGCTCAAGGTAACGTGTAGTATCGCCGCCAAGTGCTGCCAGAATCGGCATCAGCAGGAACAGATACACGGGAATAAAGATACTGAACATGCCGTACCAATGGATGGCAATAAGCAGATACTGCACCGGCAAGGCAAAATAGAAGGCGGCGACCAGGGCCGGATAATCGCTGGCCCGGGTCGGTGTCAGGGTTAAAAACTCCCTGAGCGCATAGAAAGATACCAGGGCAAACAGCAATATCACCCCATAGAGCCCGAACAGGAAAGCTATGCCTATGGCCAGCACCATCATCCACCAGGCATCGATTCTGGCATTGAGATTGGCAATAACGGCGTTGTTGCCCTTACGCCAGGCCAGCAAACGACCTATCAGGGTCGCTACCACCAGCAGTAGGCCTATACCGGCAAACAACCACAGTGTCTGGTTCATACTTCCTCCCGTGACATCGCCAATAGTGCCAAACGCAAACGCTCGAGAAAGGCCACCTTGGTTTCCTGCGGCTGCAGCTTGATAGGCGTGCCGAAACTCAAAGTGCAGAGCAGCGGCAACGGCAGATAACACCCCTTGGGCATGGCGCGATTGAGGTTGGCAATCCACACGGGGATCAGTTCCAGATCCGGGCGCGAGTGCGCCAGATGATAGATTCCACTCTTGAACGGCAACAATGGCGCCTCGCTCAGATTACGGGTACCTTCCGGGAAGAAGATCAGCGAGTCACCCTCGGCCAGCGCCTTTTCCACCGGCGCCAAGGGATTGCCCTCACCATGGCTCTCTCTTGGAATAAGCACGGCATTGAATACCCGCTGAATAATAAAGCGCCTCAGCGCCGTCTTCTGCCAATACTCGGCGCCGGCGACCGGACGTGTCTTGCGTCTCAGCAAGGCAGGCAGTGATGCCCACAGCAACACAAAGTCACCGTGACTGCTGTGATTGGCAAAGTAGAGCCGCTGATTGTGATTGGCGCGGCAGCCAAGCCACAGGGCGCGGGCACCGGTGACCAACCTGGCCGCCGAGGTGATCCCAAAGGCGGTCAATCCCGCGAGCCAGCCGATTAGGGTATCCATAGATAAGGGTAAACTCCTCTTACAGGAAAAAGCGCCAGACGAGTAACAACACCAGCGCCGCGGCCTGCCCGGCAAAGCAGAGGAACAGACGCTTTAGCAGCGCCTGCGCCCCTTGGGCGCGCTGCAGCATACTGCGACCGGCCTGTTCTTCTTTAAGCCAGCCGAGCTGCTGCATGCTGTGATCCAGACGTTCGCAGGAATGCTCCCCTGCCAGAGCGGCAAACAGCTTGGCATCCAGCGCCACTCTGAGGCCGAAATACTGTCCGGCCAGTCCGAAAAGCACCATCAACAGGGCACTGAGCAGTTCCGGCCATCCCTGAAGCTTGCCGCCCCAGAGAAGCAGCAAAGGTGCCAACATCAAAACCGCACTGAACCAGCGCAGCGGCGCGGCATTGCCCAATAAAGTGGCCACCAATTTAGCCAGATCCCGCTGCTGCGACTCAGGCATGTTGCACCTCTGGCGGGCAAAAACCTGACTTGAGCCGCTCCAGGTAAGCCAGAGTCTCTGGCTTGAAAACCACCTTGGGCCTAACGGCGGCAATCATCTTTGCGGCATCCAGGGCACTGCCGGCCCGACCGCTCAGCAGCAACCAGGCTGCCAATACCAAGGCGCTACGGCCATAACCCAAGGCGCAACATACAAGTAGAGTACCTGAGGTACGCAAACACTCGAGCCGCCTGACCGCTTCCAGGCAGTCCTGTTCATCCGGCAAACATAAATCCAGCATGGGCATAGGCTGATACCATTTGAGCTTGCCTTCGGTCATCCCCCGAGCGGGTGTCAGCAAAGCCTTGCCCGAATAGGGAAAGGGCAACTCGGCGCAGAGATCCAATATGGCATCATATTGCTGCGCTTCACTCATGGTGGGCATGCGCCCGAGCCAAACCCCGGGCAACACCTCTTGCGCCGCCACCTGGCCACCGGTCCAGAAACGGATATTGAGCCAGGCAAACAAACGATAAGGTAACAACAGCCAGCGACTGGCGAAGCTGGGATGGCCCAACTCACCCTTTTGAAAACCCGCGGCGGCAAACAGGAGATAATTGAGCGCCACCATGGCCAGCGCCAAGGCCAGCCAAAACAGCAGCATGCCAAGCAGACTCATGGGCCAGAGCAAGGCCGCGAGCAGCAGCAAGACGGCGCCCACGCCATAAGCCGTTGCCAGCTTGAGCCTGCGGGGTTCCCTCGCCAAACTCAAGCGGCTGAACGAATTTCGTGGCCACAGCCAGAGGCAGAACAGACCGGCCGCCAGCCCTGTGGGCAGGTCGATAAAATGATGTTGCCAGGTCGTCAGCACAGACAGGCCAATCAAGACAAACCAGCCGTGGAGCAGATAACGCCAGGCGCCCTTGGCCCGCTGACTGTATTCACTCCAGAGCACCACCAAGAGGGCGATGTGCAAAGAGGGCGCCTGATTGAAAGGCTTATCAAACCCCATCAGGAGATCGAACAAACCACCAAAAACGCCGTCGAGCGGCGGGCGCTCAAAACTGAATTTAAGTGGCCAGATGAGAAAACAGCCGATACACAGAAGCTGTACGCTCAGCAGCCTGAGCCCCAGTCTGTCTATCCCCTTGCGGCTGAGGGGGAGCAGAAACGCCAGGCCGTAGAGAAGATCTATCGACCAGTAAGGCACTATGGTCCAGGGCCAAAGCGGAATGGCGTGCTCCCAGGAAAACACCAGACTGGGAACCTCACTTTGCTGCGAGGCATACCAATTGGCAAAACCATAGCTGGCAAAGAAAAACGGTGCCAACAAGGCCAGCCAAAGCAGGCCACGGCGAATGGTGCCGACCTCGCGTCGACGGGCGGGCAACTCAGGCATCAGTCGGCCTTACGCGCCATGGACACGGTAAATATGCCCCACTCATCCACTCTTTGAGTCAACTTGTGAAAGCCGTTGGCTTTGGTCAGTTGATCCATCTCCTGCTGACTGCGGCGACGCATCACCCAAGGCTGACCGTCTCTGTGGCTGGTCAGGGCCCGGCCGATGAATTCCAGCTGCGGATGCCAGGGCTGGCCCGTGTAGATAAGCAGGCCTCCGGGCGCCAGCGCCGCGGCAATACCCGCCAGGGAGCGGGACACCATCTCATTGTCACCAAACAGCTCGTAAAGGCCGGAGACTACCGCCAGGGTTGGCTTGGGCTCGACCGCCGCCAGCGAATCAAAGTCGAAGGCATCGCCCTTTTCAAAGCGCACTATGTCACTGAGGCCAAGCTCATCGATGAGGGCGCGGCCGTCGCGGATATTGATATCACTGTAATCACGCAGCAGCACAGAATCGGGCTTGATATCGCTGTTCGCCAGGCTCTCCAGCAGATAGCGGCCATGTCCGGCGGCCACATCCATCAAATGCAGCGGCTTTTCTTCCTTTCTGAGCGTCGACAGCGCCTGCGCCAGCAACTCTTCGATATGGCGTTTACGCTGGCGTATGCCGCGCCAGCCAATGGCATTGAGATATTGTTTGTCGACAAAACGGCCAAACTCCCCCTTGCCGGAGGGGGTGTTGCGATAGACATAGTCCAGGGTGCTGCCCGAGTCGAAGCCGCGCTCGAAACCCAGGGCGATACCCTCTGAGTATTTCTCCCCCAGCTTCATCACTGCGCGGGTGGCTTGCCAGTACTTGGCCTGCCAGGAAGCCTCGGGCAGAGGGGCGGCGAGCGATTCACTCTCGGCGCAGCTCGGGCCGAATTTATCTTGCTGCAACAAATTCACTGCCGCCTGCGGCGAGGCGATATTGGCCCGCAGGAAGCGTCTAATCCTGGCTATCGGGTCGGCCCGGTCCAGCTCTCCCAGGGTGTCATGGTAAAAACCGGGCAGCAGGTGCAATTCTTTACGCTGGGAACCCAAACGCTCAAAAAACTGCTGCTGCGGCTTGCGCCGAACCACATAGTCGGCGCCCGAGATCAGTACCTGAGTCGGTACAGTAATCGCCTGGGCATTGGCCACCACCCTTTCAGCGGCATCATAAAGTCCCAACAACACATTGACCGAGATCGGTCTGGCGATCAGTGGATCTGTCTCAAAGCTGTATTGTCTGGCTGGGTCATGGGTCAACAGCTTGGCCTTAACATAGCTGTTGACGAAAAAGTTGCCCTTGAGGCTCCTCAGCAGCTTGAGCCCAGGGATAGCAAAAGGCACATAGAGTTTGACGCTGAAGGCCGGCGACGCCAGCACCAGCGCACGAATAGAAGGCGCATAGTCATGCACCCAGGTGCTGGCCAGCACGGCGCCGACACTTTGGGCCACCACACACAGCTGCTCTTGGCTGAAACCATGTTTGCCCTCTATGTGTTCCACAAAGGTCTGAATGTCGCGGACACTGGTACCGAAGGAGGGACTGTCGCCTCTGGCGCCCGGTGATTGCCCATGACCACGGGCATCCCAGGCGAAAAAAGCCTGCTCAGGCAGCGCCAGTTCATCCACCAGGTGCGCCATTCGGCCACCGTGTTCATGGCCACGGTGAAACAGCAACACGGCCCCGGGATCCTCTTGTTCATTGGTTTCCAGCGCCGGCCAGAAACGATAAAACAGCTGGAATCCATCATGGGTAGTAAAAAAGTGTTCCTCGGGTACCCTTGCGGCATTATCCATATATTTCATTCCTTTGATAAACAACTTAACTTGCGCTCTCGCCCTGCTTCAAACCGGATTTTACCCGGTTGAATATGGTCAGGCAGAGTAACAGGAGAACCAATGACAGGATCAAATTGAGCCAGAATGGCGTCAACCAACCCAAGGCGACGGCCAGCCCCAGAATACCGAAGACAAACGCGCGATCGCTCTTGCCCATGGGGCCATCATAGCGGCGCTCTGCCCCCACCATCAGGCCTAGCACTCCGGCGTATTCACTGGCAATGGCCAGTAAGGTCAGGGCGATCACCAGTGCAGGTTCCACACCACCGAGCAAGGCAAAAGGCAGATAGAGTATCGCATCCGAAACAATATCGGCGAGCTCATTGAGATAGGCGCCGAGACGGGATTGCTGCCCAAACTCGCGGGCTAACATGCCATCTATGGCATTGAGCGCCATTCTTTTCAGCATCCAAATCGGGATGAGGGCAAAGAGCCAAGGATGAGGCCAGATAAGCAACAGGGTTCCCAGCAGTATAGAACCCAGCGCCGCCAATACCGTGACTTGATTGGCGCTGACGCCGCGCCGATACAGACGGGTAACCAGTGGCCTCAGTAGGCCCTGAAAGCGGGATTTCAACTGATAAACAGACAAACTCATTGGCTACAACATCCTAATCGAGAAAGGAAAGTTCTCACAGTCATCCTTGAGTATCGAGCAAATGACCAGAGTGCACTATGCCTGATTTTTAGTGTGCTTCAAAGTGCTTGAGGGAAAAAGCCGCGGCTGAATCACGCCTCAATTACAGTGCTGTCGGCAATAGGGAAAGAGCGCCGAAGCGCCCTTTCCTCTCAGTTACCAGTTGGCATCCAGAGTGAGCTTGGGCACCGCCAGCTCAGCACATTGGCTCGAAAGACGATAGAACACGGCTTCAGCGGCCGGGTAACCATAGGCAGCTACCTGGTTGGCGGCCTGGGCCTGATAGCGCACACCCCAGAGATCAAACCAGGGACGCATATCCAGTTGCAGCAACTTCGACAGGCTGAGCAACATGAAGTCGTTGCCATCCAGGTTCGGGGCATCGATATAACTGCTCATGCCCAGTGCATCCCTCATCTCGCCCCAGCGAGCGGCGTCGGCAATCGCATGGCTGAACAGACGCTCATGCAGATAGAGCAAGGTGAAAATCTGCCAGCCGTTGTCCAAACCTGCATGCTCTTCGGCCAATGCCGCCAGCTGCAGATAGAAATCCAGTCTGGGCCCGGCGTTGTCATAGGTGCCGGTCTGACTCCAGAGCTTGTCGTAGACAGAGGTCACAGGATCGCTGCTGTTTTGAGCCTGTTTCAGCCACTCGAACGTGGTTTGAGGTGACTGGCGATCGCAGCTGGCGATCCGCTCACCACTATCTTTAAAGCGTTGCCAGCCCTTGTACAGAGGGAAAATATTATTGGAGACTTCACCGGAGCGGCCACCATAGATTTTCAGCCGGTTACGCTGCAGATTGTGGCCTATCTCGTGACTCTCGCCCCAGCCGAAGGGGCTCAATACCCAGGCTTGATCATAGGGGTTACCCGAGCAGCCGCCACCGCAGTGTGCCGCCTCATCGACATTGATGTGCTGCACCTTGGGTTTGGCATGGATCTGTTCATTTTGGCAATCCCACCCCAGCAGGGCGCAGCGGGCAGCCACGCTGGGTGCCAGCGCCAGCCCTTCGCCACTGAAGCCAGCCAGATCATAGGTCCCCTTGATCATATAGCGCCAAACATCATTCAGGGCCTGCTCCACATCGCCGCGGTAAGGCTCGGCATAGATGAACTGTTTCATCATATGCTTGCGGGAGTTAATTTCGACAAAGTCGGTACGCAGCCCGGCCCAGCTCAGCGGGCTGGTTTCAAGCGCCGTCAAATAGCCACTTGCTTGGTTGAAATCCTTGAGGTAGGGATAGGCCAGTACATTTTGTGCTTCAACACTCACCACGCCCTCACCGGCCGGCAGTTGCAGCATCAAAGTCCCGCCATAAGGGCTGCTCAGGGTCAGAGGTTGCCCGGGTTTCAGGGTCAACTCGACCGAGCGCAAAAATTTGGGGCGCTGGTATCCCTGGTTATTGAATTCCCGGGTTGAGCCGGTTCTCTGGGTATTGATAAAGGCCTTGACCGTCAGCGGCAGTGTGTCTTTACGCTCGAGACGCACGCTCTGGCCGGGCAACAAGTAAAAACCGCTGCCGCGATAACCACTCTCTTTGCCCAGTGCCATTTCCAGGCTGACGTTTTCAAGAGTTAGCGTTTGCGGCAAAGGATCGCTGAAATTGCCCAAATCCGGCTGCGCTGGATTATTCCCCCTCAAATACAGCACCAAGTGGTCGGCCAGGTAGGCCGCCAGAAAACGCCCTTGCGGCGTGGTTTCCTTATCCATGGGATAAGCTATGTCGGCACGGTAAAGATCGCCCAGCAACACAAAGAGTTTCAGCAGCCTGCGCCCCTCGTTGCCGAACAACACCTGACCACGGCTATCCAGTTGATTGAGTGAGTTTTTAAGCGCTCTGGCACCGGCAAGGAACTCAGATTCAAAGCCGTTGACCTTGTCACAGCTCACTTTACCCACATAGGTTTCACAGCCGGACCAGTCAAAGTTGAAGTCATCATCAATAAAGTGCTGTGTCAGGCGCTGCTCACCGCCAAGCAGTGGGAAAGCGGCCGCCATGGCCGTGGCCGAAGACCAATCGGCAGCGGCGCTGGCCCAGAAGTTACCGCCATAGGGCAAACTGACCCCCATGGTTCCGGCAATGGCGTCGGCCACCGCATTGGTCGCTTCATACCAGTTGTGCTGATAATAGAGTGCCTTGCCCGATGCCAGCGCCCGGGAATAGACGCCGGCTATCTGCCCGGCATCGGTATCGGCCGCGCGCCAGCCACTGATTAACAACTGGGCATCGGCGATACAGGCTTCCAAAGTAGCGACCTGATTACAACTCTTGATGGTCCAATTGGGAAACCGCCCTTGCAACCAACTGCGACTGGCACTCTCCTGACCACCAAGAAAGCTCAAGGACACGGTCAATGGTTGCTGCAGTTCTGCCGCTTGCGCTCTGTTCAGCAACCAAGCCAGCAGATTGTCATTGGCTGGCTCCATGGCGGTGAGTTCACCGGCATGGAAACGGGCAAACAGATGGGTACCAAAGGCCGCAAAGCGCCCGGTATGCTGCTCGCCGGCGACGGCCAAGACCTGACCCGTGTTGGCACGCAGCAGAGGTGTGGCCATTTCCGGCTCGATGATATTGAACAATTGAGTTCGGTTGCCTGGTGCATAGGCCAGCGCCGTATCGGCAAATACCCTTTGCCGCAGGGCTTGCTCATTCGAGCGCAGCTGCGTTATCTGTGCGGCAATCGCCTCAAGCAGAGTATCCGGGTCCAGCCCGCTTGCATCACCACTTGCCAGCGCCCGCTCCAGAGGGCTTTGACCGTCCACACCAAAAACTGCCAACTTGAGGCTGACGCTGCCACCACGGCCATCACTAACCTGCAATAGCCCTTGATCGCTGCCCTTGGCATCTTTATCTGCTTTGTAGCTCAGCATATCGCCATCGAGACTGAACTGCCCCAGCTTGCCCTGCTCGGCAATGCTGGCCTGCAAGGGATCGCCATCGGGATCTGACACATAACCTTGCCAGTTGACCGCAATACTCTGCAGCGAGCTGTCATAAGCCAGCTGAATATCGTCACCCTTAGGCGCTTGGTTGACGCCGGCAGGCGGCTGCAGATTATCGTCGCTTGACCCGGCACCACTTTCATCATCACCACCGCCGCAAGCGCCAAGCAGTAAACTACCCAGTAATATCGAGTGCAGCAACAGGGGCTTTTTTCTTGCCATCACAGATGTTTCCCATTTGTTATTTTGGGTTAATTCTAAAGTCTGGCCAGGAAAGATAAAACCTTTATAATCAAGTTTTTAAATAATACACAATACGTAAATTTTATGACTCCAAGGCAGTTTTTTGACACTCGTTCAAGCACTGCTGCGCCAGCAAAGGATTAACCATAATTAATTCAGCATTCCGCCCAATTTGTGCTGCAATAGGCCCAAGTTAAACCCACTTTGAGGCCCTTGGTTCACCACTATGGAACTTTTGCTCGACCCACACATATGGATCGGACTCTTTACTCTTATCATCCTCGAGATAGTTCTCGGCATAGACAACCTGGTATTTATTGCCATTCTGGTCAAAAAACTCCCTCAACATCAAAGAGACAAAGCCCGGGTCATAGGCCTGTCGCTGGCCCTGTTGATGCGCCTTGGCCTGTTGGCCGTGGTGTCCTGGCTGGTCACCCTCAACCAACCTCTGTTCAGCCTTGCCAATTTCAGTTTTTCCGGACGGGATCTGATCCTGATATCCGGTGGTCTGTTCCTGCTGTTCAAGGCCACCAGTGAACTGCATGAACGGCTGGAGTCCAAAGAGCCGGAAATTGGCCAGAAAGTCGCCTACGCAAGTTTTGGCATAGTTGTTACCCAAATACTGGTGCTGGATGCGGTATTCTCCATCGACTCCATTATTACCGCGGTCGGCATGGTGGATGAACTCTGGGTGATGATGACAGCAGTAGTGGTGGCCATGACAGTGATGTTACTGGCCTCCAAACCGCTGACCCGCTTTGTCAACGCGCACCCAACCGTGGTGGTGCTCTGTCTCAGTTTCCTGCTGATGATAGGTTTCAGCCTGGTAGCCGAAGGCTTTGGTTTCCATATTCCCAAAGGTTATCTATATGCCGCCATAGGTTTCTCCATCATGATCGAGTTCTTCAACCAGTTGGGGCAACGCAGGTTCGAACAACGTGAGGCCCGTAAACCCTTGAGGGACAGGACGGCCAACGCCATCTTCAAGCTGATGGGCGGCAAGAAACAGTTTGAGGAAATTGAAGAAGATGAAGAGGTGCCCGAAACTGAGCGCGCCTTGAGCAAGTGCTTTGCCGAAGATGAACGCAACATGGTCGGCGAGGTGCTGACTCTGGCCGAGCGCAGCATCAAGAGCATTATGACGCCGCGGGCCGAAATAAGCTGGATTAACCTCAGCCACAGCCCCGAGCAGATAAAACAGCAATTGCATGGCGACAGTTTCAGCCAGTATCCCCTGTGTGACGGCGACATAGACAAGGTCGTGGCACTGGTCAGTGCCAAGGAGTTGCTGGCAGCCATAGAACAACAACAGCCGCTGCAGAGTCTGCGCCCCGGCCACAAGCCGGTAATAGTGCCGAAAAGCATTAGCGTATTCCGTTTGTTGGAAGAGCTGAAACGCGCCAAGGCCGACATGGCACTGGTGACAGACGAATTCGGTGCCCTATTGGGACTGGTCACCGGCCACGACATTCTCGAAGCCATAGTCGGCGAACTGCCCCAGGAAGACGAGGTCGAAGAGATCCGCATCAATGGCGATGGTTGGTGCGCTCGCGGCAGCATAAATCTGCATCAGTTGGAGAAGCTACTGGGCTGCGACGAACTCGAGAGCCATAATCACGAGTACGTCACCCTGGCGGGCATGCTGCTGGCACGCTTTGGCCGGATCCCGGAAGCAGGTAGCGTACTGACTCTGATGCCCTGGCGCTTTGAGGTAACGGCGATGAATCAGCATCAGATAGCCGAAGTCAAAATAAGCCGTCTTGATCAGCAAACTGACAACAGCCCAGCCAGCGACGGCCCCTATCAAACGCTGGCAGAAAACTGATCAACAAGCGCCGATAGCAGCCAGCATTGCTTGGCTATCGGCGCAGCTTTTGCTTTACCCGGATTTCATTTCAACCATCATCCTACTGAAGTTTCAGCTTCTTTCTCTTGATTAACGTCTTTCTTTACTCACTTCTTTTTCGAAGCACTTTCAAGGCAACTCACAATGAACTCCTCACCTTGGATTTCAACCAGGGTTAGCTTCAGGCTCGGCCATGATGTAGCTTTTTTGACCACTCCACCTCTATCAGACAATTCCCAAATCCGGGTAGTTAGTAGCGAATAATTAGACAAACCCCGGCAGCGAACGCGATAATCTCTCCAAAATATGACTTTTATCAGACATTTTCGGTTCAAAGAGCACTAAGAGTATGAAGAAACGCTTCTGCCCCCCCTTGATCGCAATCTTTATGGTTCTGGCGAGCCCGACCTTGTTGGCGGCCAATGCAGAGCAATTCTCCCGCTTGCTTAAAGGGGCCGAAAGCCAACTCTATTCCCTGCCGCAACGGGCACAGGCGCAGCTGTACGAGATGGAAGGCGATCAGCTCAAGGACCTGCCCAAGCCCTTAGTGACCCGTTTTTATCTGACCAAGGCGACAGTGTCTCTGCTGCTGCATGAGGTCCCCGCCGCCGAGCAAGCCGCCAAAGAGGGCCTTAAGCTGGCGGATGCCGGAACCAGCGAACATACCCTGCTGGAGCTGAGACTGGTACAGGTAATGCTGCAAACCGGCAAGGTCAAACAGGCCATCAGCGAACTGCAAAAAATAATAGATCGCAACCAGAACTCTGCCGATAAGGCGGTTCAGGCCGAAGCCCTGCTACTGAAGAGCAAAGCATTTGAGCAGCAAGGTAAACTGGATGCATCCTACGCCAGCCTGATGCTGTCATTGGACGCTGCCGATCAGAGCCAGGACAAGGAGTTGCTTGAACGGATCTCCTTTGGTATGGGCCACCTCCTGGTGCGCCTCAACGGCTTTGAGCGCTCTGAAAAACTGCTCAAGAAGGCGTTTAATTTCTTCAAGGACAGAAGGATGTCCTACAACCAGATGCTGGTGCAATTGGATCTGGCGCAGTTGGCTGAACGTCAAGGCAAGGCTGAAGTCGCCGTTGACAGATATCAAGCGGCGCTGGAGCTGGCCAGAGTGCTGGGTTACGGCCTGTATCGCTTTCGCATCAATGTGGAATTGGCGCTGAAGTACCGGGAGCTGGAAGATGTGTCATCCATGTCCAGGCACCTGCAACTGGCCGACAACCTGCAATATCGTGAGACTTCAACCCTCTACACCAGTCGCTTTCAACTGCTCAAGGCCCAGGACTTGCTCAATAAGCATCAGTATGCCGAGATGGCTGTCTATGTCGACCCTCTGCTTATCGGCTTTGCCAAGGAAAAAACCTTGTTGCGCTCTCAGATAGAGCTGTTAAAGGTCAGCGCCGAAGGCTTTGCCGGGTTAGGCAATTTCAAGCGCGCCTACGAGGTGCTGGAGCAGTATCAGCAGCGCTTCGCCGCATACAGCTCCAAAGAGTTGGTCAGTAACCTGGATCGCCAACAGTTGCTGTTTAACTTAGAGCGCCTCGAGTTTGAGAACCAGGATCTCAACTGGAACAACGTACTGCAAAAGCTGGAGCTGGAAACCAACCGCACTACCCTGAATCAGCTCAATATCATCAGCAGCATAATCCTGTTGCTGCTGTTGCTGGCCACCGCTGTTATTCTCTGGCTCAATCGCTCACGCTTGAAGTGGGGCCTGCTGGCCAAGACTGACAGCCTCACTGGCCTCTATAACCGTCGCTATCTGGCTGGCTGGTTGCTGTACCATCAAGCCACAGAGGAGCAAAACCTGGAAGCGCAGCCCAAGTGGCGCATGTGGCTTGACCGGCTGAAAGAAGTGTTACTGCCGACCAAGGCCCAGAGCAGCCATGGCCCGTTGGCACTGATTACTCTCGACATTGACCATTTTAAAAAGGTCAATGACACCCATGGTCACAATAACGGCGACAGAGTGTTGACCGAACTGGCCAAGGTCATGAAAACCTCGCTGCGGGAAGATGATCTGCTGGCTCGGGTTGGCGGTGAAGAGTTTATGTTATTGCTGCCCAATACCGGCTTGAATGACGCTGTGGCTGTCGCCGAAACCCTGAGGCAGAGTGTGGCCGAACACATATTCACCCTGGAAAGTGGTGAGCCGCTTAGGCTCACCGTCAGTCAGGGGGTAGCTTTGGACGCCGACGGCAGCCAGAGCTTCAGCCAACTCACTGATACTGCGGATAAACTCCTGTATCAGGCTAAGCAGCTGGGGCGTAACCGGGTCGAAAGCAGGCTGGCGCCGGGCTCAGAAGCCGCCGCAGTTTGAATTCAGGCGTTTGTCTGTGAGCCGCTATTCCAGCTGCCATCGCGGCGCGCCTGATACTCGCTGACCATAGCCTCGACAGCCGCCTCATCGAAGGGGCGCAAGCCGCTGAGTACCAAGGTCTTGCGCCCGGTCCCCACCTGCTTGTCATCGCTGATAAGCGCGAAATCCAGCGTCACATCACCGCGCTTGCCATCGACTTTGAGACTGCTGTTAACCAGTTCCAGTTTAACCTGCTCAAACTCCAGGGTGTCCAGCTCAAAGCCCATACTTTCATAGATAACCAATGGCCGCGCCGGATTGATGGTTACCTGATGCTCACGCATCAAAGGCACCAAAACATGGATAAAGTTGAGGCCGGAAAAAGCCACATAACTACGGATAAAGGACTCCAACTGCCGTTCGCAGTGGCGCATTTCACCATCGCGATGGACATTCAGGTAGCGTTTGCCGCGCTCATCTTCTATCGCCAGCTCGGCCCCCTGGTCACTGGGAAAATGCAGACATACGCCGTCTCCTACCATGCCTTCAAACTTGAACTGCATCCGGCGGCTGAGGCCATAATCGTTCAACACCAGGGCAAAAAGGAGATCGCCGGGAACACAAAAACGTTTGGCATCCTCATCATGGATGGGATTGAAATCCCCCGCTACACCCTTGGCAAAATCACTGGCCTGTTTGCGGCCTATGGTTATTTGGTTATTTTCTCTTTTAAAATAATCAACTAGAAACATCTTGTTTGAACACTCACAAAGCCAAGGCTAACCGGAATAAAAAGGCCGATCAGTTTAACCGCCTTTTGACAAATAACTCACCCGATCTGTTGGCCCAGGTCTCCGGCCAAGGTTGAAAGTTCAAAAATTCAGCAATCGCACTTCAGCGGGTTTATCCGGGAATGGCGTCAGGCTCTCCCCTTGCGACTAAAACATAGTCTTAATACTTTAATAAAAAGATCAAAAACTTACATTGTAAGCATCCGTTTTCAGACAAAACATTAACAATAACAAGTAAGTTTACAGATACTGACATTTGTTAATTTTTATCACATTAATAAATGCAAATCGTTTGCATTTATTAAATCAATTGCTAGAATTCGCCCGATTTCAACAACAGTAACATCACAACGGGAAGCAAGATGATCAAGAAAACTCTCATTGCCAGTGCGCTACTGACAGCCCTGTGCGGCCCGCAGGCATTCGCCTCGGACGAGACTCAGGAGCTGCGCAAAATCATCGAACAGCAGCAAAAGGTCCTCAAGGATCTGGAGCGCCGTCTGGCAGAAACCGAAAAGCGTCAGCAACAAACTGCCGAGCGGGTTGAACAGACCGCCGAGGTGGTAGATGCCACGCCGCAAAAAACCGCCACCACTATCGGCGGCTATGGTGAGCTGCACTACAACAACATAGACAACAAGCTGGGCGAGGATAAGAAAGAGTTCGACTTCCACCGTTTCGTGCTCTTCTTCGGCCATGAGTTTACCGAAAACACCCGTTTCTTCTCCGAGCTGGAAGTGGAACACTCCATCTCAGGCGATGGCCAAGATGGCGAAGTCGAGCTGGAGCAGGCCTACATAGAGCACGACTTCAACCAAGCCCTGACTGCCAAGGCGGGTCTGTTCCTGATGCCGGTTGGCATCATCAATGAAACCCACGAGCCACCGGCATTTTATGGTGTCGAGCGCAACCCGGTTGAGAAAGACATACTCCCGGCTACCTGGTGGGAAGCGGGTCTGGCAATGAATATCCAGGCGGCTCCCGGACTGGCCTTCGATGCGGCCGTGACCTCGGGCCTGAATGTCCCTACCACAGGTAAAAATGCCTATAAGCCAAGAAGCGGTCGCCAAAAGGTTTCCGAGGCCAAGGCTGACGATCTGGCCTATACCGGCCGGGTGAAATACACAGCCGTTCCCGGTCTGGAGCTGGCCGCCACGGTGCAGTACCAATCGGATCTGACTCAAGGCGAAGCCACTGTAGACACAGCCTCGGCTCTGATGTGGTCGGCGCACGCCATCTACCACATAGAAAACTTCAGCATCAGAGCCCTCTATGCCGAGTGGGACATAGATGGATTTGAAGCCGAAGCCCTGGGCCGCGACAAACAAAATGGCTGGTATATAGAGCCGTCCTACCGCTTTAACGAGCAGTTCGGCATCTTCGCCCGCTACAACGAATGGGACAACAATGCCGGTGACAATCAAGACACCAAAGAAACTCAAACCAATGTGGGTATCAACTACTGGTTGCACGAGAATGTGGTGTTCAAGGCCGACTACGAAAAACGTGGCGGAAAGTCTGACTCAGATGGTTTCAATCTGGGTGTAGGTTATCAGTTCTGATGATCTTTGGGTGCCCTCTGGGGCGCCCTCATTGAGGCACTTATGAAGACCCTTATTGCACTACTCTCACTGTTTTTGCTGCCACTCACTCAAACCCAGGCGGCGCAAAGCGTTTATCAAAGCCCGGCGGACTTTGTCACCCAGGCCTTGGGAGACCAAAGTAAAAGTCAAGCAAAAGCCAAAGTCTTTTGGTTCAACGCCGAGCAACGCCAGGTCATAGAAGAGATACTGGCCCACGATTTTCGGCCGCTGCGTACCCGCTATTGGCAGCAGGGAGACGACACAGTCTGGATCCTGGAGGAAATTGGCAAAGAAGCGCCAATCACGGTTGGCATTCAGGTGCGCCATGGGCAGATTTATCGCACCAAGGTGCTTATCTACCGCGAGAGCCGCGGCGATGAGGTCAGGCACGACTTCTTTACCGACCAATTTAAATCGGCGACACTCACAAAAGATAAACAGCTGGACAAACATATAGATGGCATTACCGGAGCAACGCTTTCCGTCAGGGCCCTGACCAAACTGGCCCGCATCGCCCTCTATCTTGACCGGCAACTCAGCCTGCAACACGGTCAGCAACAACACAGCGAGCCCAGATGACACGTAAACATCCGGACTTTCGAGTCCGTCTCTTGCGCACCCTGCGCCCCTGGCACAGACGTATTGGCATCATCAGCAGTGTGCTTGTGTTGCTGCTGACTCTGACCGGCCTGGCCTTGAATCACAGCCGTGAGCTGAACCTATCC
This sequence comes from Shewanella sp. K8, assembly GCF_028823715.1. Taxonomy (NCBI): domain Bacteria; kingdom Pseudomonadati; phylum Pseudomonadota; class Gammaproteobacteria; order Alteromonadales; family Shewanellaceae; genus Shewanella; species Shewanella sp. K8. Next base: position 37,302 of record NZ_JAPEHY010000017.1, on the reverse strand, counting down.
CAAGGCGTGCACTGGCAATGGCTGCAAGACTATTACGGCATTGGCGCCCCGGAAGATGTCAATGTCTGGCAAGCCCAGCCGCTGGTGGGCAGCAGTCAGGGTCAGGCCTGGATAGCCGGCACGCCGCTAGCCGAGCAAACCGATGAGATACTGGCCATAGCTCCCTTTGAAGACAAGTGGCTGCTGCTGACCCGAAACAGTTTAACGATTTTGAGCCAGGATCTTGCTGTGCTGGAAACCCAAACCGAGCTGACAGGTTTGCCGCCGCAGATAAACGCCATGGCGGTCGAGCCCGGCAGTGTCTGGCTGAAAACACCCCGGGGCCAGTATCGCAGCGACAGCGAACTGTTGGACTGGCAAGCGGCCACCAGCCTGGTCGCCCTCCCCTGGATAAAACCACTCGAAGGGGCAAAGATACAAACGCAGCAGTTGATCGGAGATATTCGCGCCAGTCGCCTGTCCTGGCACAGGGTTCTTCAGGATCTGCACAGCGGCCGAATCTTCGGCGCTGCCGGCAGTTATCTGATGGATCTGGCGGCGATCGCCTTATTATTGCTGGCCGTGACTGGACTGATTATATATTTAAAACAGAAGCGCTAAGATCAAGCCAGCGATGATGCCTGCCCGGGCTCGTGTGAGCTCCCGGCCAGACTATCGGGCGCGAGCAACTGCAGACTGGCAAACTCACGGTACAGCGGGCTGGTTTGCATCAACTCGCTGTGGCTGCCACTGGCCAATAATCGCCCCCGCTCCAGCACCAGAATACGGTCGGCATTGAGCACTGTCGCCAACCTGTGGGCTATGATGAGCGTGGTTCGTCCCGCCATCAACTCATCCAAAGCCTGCTTGACCTTGACTTCACTGACCGCATCCAGGGCACTGGTGGCTTCATCGAGCAGCAGTAAAGGCCTGCGGGCCAAGATGGCGCGGGCAATGGCAATTCGCTGCTTTTGACCTCCGGAAAGGCGCACGCCACGCTCACCTAAATAGGTATCATACCCCTGGGCAAACTCACTGATAAATTCATGAGCTCTGGCGCCCTTACAGGCGGCAACCACCTCTTCCAGGCTGGCCTCCGGGCGGCCATAACGCACATTTTCCAGCACACTGGTGGCGAAGATCACCGACTCCTGGGGCACCAGGGCAAACTGTGCCCTCAGGCTCGCCAATGATACAGAAGCGATATCGACGCCATCGAGCAGAATGCGGCCGCAACTCGGCTGATAGAAACGCTGCAGCAGCTGAAACAACGTACTCTTGCCGGCGCCGCTGGGCCCAACCAGAGCCACCCGTTCACCGGGTTGAATATGGATATTGAGATCCTCAAGCACTGCTGCGCCCTCATCATAGGCAAAACTCAGCTGCTCTATCCTGAGTTCTCCCTTGAGCGGACTGGGCAGCGCCAGCGGCTTGGCCGGCTCGGCAATATTTGCCTTGGACTCGGCCAGCTCCATCAAGCGTTCGCTGGCACCGGCAGCCCGCTGAATATCCCCTATCACTTCGCTTATGGTGGCCACGGCGCCGGCCACCATCATGGCGTAAAACATGAATGCCGACAGCTCACCGGCGCTGACTACACCGGCCATTACGTCTCTGGCCCCCACCCAGGTCACAGCCACTATGGCACCGATAGTCAGCAACATGACAGAGGAGATCAACGCCGAGCGATAGCGGATGCGGCCACTGGCAGCACGCATCACCGCCGCCAGGTAGCCGTCAAAATTGTCGCGATCGCGAGCCTCGTGACCATAGGATTGTACCGTGTGGATCTCATGCAAGGTTTCATCCACATAGGCACCGAGATCGGCGACACTGTCCTGACTGGTGCGCGCAAGCTTGCGTACCCGCCGCCCGAGCAAACCTACAGGCACCAACACCAGCGGTACGGCCAGCAGCACCAAGGCCGTGAGCTTGATGCTGGTAAAAGCCATCATCACCAAGCCACCTATAGTGGTCACTGAAGATCTCAGTGCCATCGACAGGCTAGAACCGATAACTGTCTGCAACAGAGTGCTGTCGGCGGTAAAACGGGAGATGATTTCCCCGGTGCGCAAGCGGGCGAAAAACACCGGGCTTTGTTCCAGTAACCTGTGATACACCAAGCGGCGAATATCGTTGCTGACTTTCTCACCGAGCCAGGTCATCAGATAAAAGCGGCAGAACACGGCCACGGCACTGACCAGGGTGATCCCCAGAATAAACAACACAATTTCGTTGAGGCGGCCCGAGTTGTCGGCCATAAAGCCCTCATCCACTATCAAGCGAACCCCTTGCCCCAGGGCCAGCCAGGCCAGAGACCCCAGCAGCAGAAACAGCAGCGCCAGGGCGACTCGTAGACGATAAGGCTTAAGAAAGCTCAGGATCCAGGGCAGGATCCGAGCCGAAGCGATTTGAGGAGCAGACAAGCGAAAATCCAGACAGTGACTATTAATCAGGATTGTGGCGCCAAAGCGCCGATGAGTCCAGCTCAGGCAGGCACGGCCTTGGGCGTTCCATGGTGGCCATCACGCATCCAGTTGACATCCAACAACTCGGCACCACTGAGACTGAACGCCTGGCCAAAGCCTTTGACATAGAGACCGCGCTCGGGCACCAGCTTAAACAGGTTGAAATCGGTCAATGCCGCCAGGTTATCTATCATCTCACCGAAGCGTCCGGACAGCACCTGTACCCCTTTGGCAAAGCCCTGGCTGTCTCTTGCTATCAGTTCGGCGGCGGCATCAAAGGTCAGGCGGCGGCGGGCAAACACGCTGCGCGCCTCGGCTTCGTCTTCCACCAGCATCACAGATACCCGCGGTGACTGTTTGAGGTTAATACCGTGACGCGCCAGATCGCTTACCAGAATATAGAAGCCATCATCGGCCAGCGCGAACGGCGCATAACTGGCGTTGGGGATCCCGTTGGCATCCTGGGTCGCCAACTGCAAGGTGGTACGCCCCTGTTTGAAATCTTCGATTTCCGGCAGCAGTTTTTCCTGCAGGCGTTGGTTTTCACTGGTCATATTTCCCCCTTTTTGGCAGCCACTTCACCACGGTGACGCCAGTCGGCAAACAGTGCCAACTGTGGCGGCAGCAGCTTGCGTTGTTGATCCCGGCCCAGATAGACCTTAAAAACGATGGCGCCATCAGGGCCAAAGAAGTTAATCGAATGGCTTTCAGTGCCCCGAAATGGACGACTTATCAAGGCGATGGCGCTGAAATTCTCCAATTTCAGATGGCCATGCAGGCCATCTCCCTTGCTGTAGAGGTTAAAGTAGCCATGAGCCGTCTTTCCCTTGGGGAAGTCGCCTTTAAATTCAAATATCTGCCCGGCAACTGTGACTATGGTGGTCAATTTGCCCCACTCAGGCAGTGCCTGCAACAGGGTTTCCAGCCATTCCAGCGGCAAGAATTGCTGCTGCTCGGCCGGTAATGCCTGCACCACCTCAAGCTCAGAAATCCCCAGATTGGCGGCGGCATCGGCCGGTAACCACTCGGGGTGTTCCAGCATGGCGGCGGCTATCTGCAGGCGGCCAGCGGCCGCCCTTGTTGTATCGCTTATCTGCATCTGTTGCTCCATCAGAAACGGTAACGGGCCGAGAGCTTGAAGTTGCGCCCTTGATCCATCAGGGTTTGCCAGGCTTGGATGTATTCTTCATCGCCAATGTTTTCAATGGCAAAGTCGACCCGCAGCCCTTCGAAGGTCCCCATGGCAGGCTCCCAGGCCAGATACACATCCCATAGGGTGTAGTCCTGGTAGCGGTTAACCGGGTTATCTTCGGGCACCCTGTCTTGACTGGCGTTATAGCTGACCCGGGTTCCCAGCTTCATATCGCCCGCCATGATCCCCTGCGACAAGTCGAGCACCAGCTTGTTGGCCGGAATATTGGCCAGATAGCCCCCATCATGTCTGTCTTTGCCTTCAGTCTGGCCGTAGCTGAGCGATAGGCGGGTCTGGTTGATGCGATACTTTCCTGTCAGCTCGAAGCCGGTCAGTCTGGCCTTGTCGACGTTATCCCAGCGGGTGTTCTGCTCGAGCCCGGGGATGCCGTGCAGTGGATTGGTCACCCGCTGCTCGATAAAGTCGTCGACATCGTTTCTGAATACACTCAGGCTCAGCGCCAGTTCATCGTTGCCCGCCAGCTCGGCAAAGCGCATATCGGCCTTCAGTTCCTTGTTCTTGGCCTTTTCAGCCTTGAGGTTTTCATTGACCTCAAAGGTATTGCACAGGCCGTTGGGCAAGAAATTGGGGATGGGAGGAATACAGTAGTGAGTGCCACTGGAGTACATCTCCTCCACTGATGGCGCGCGGAAGGCTTCATCGTAACGGGCGCTGAGTGTCAGCCATGGCGCTGTCTTCCACACCAGTGCCAACGAGGGAGACAAGGCATCGTCATCACTGGAATGGCCCAGGTTATTGCTTTCGTTTTCAAAGCTGTCGTAACGCAGCGCCGGATCCAATGACCAGTTTTCCCCCAGAGCGATATTGGCGGCCAAGAAAGCGCCCCACACCCGAGACTCTCCATCTATGTTGCCGGGACGCTGACCGCTCTGGCCGCTGTCATCACGGAAGGTTTCTATCTGGTCGCGGTAGCCGTCCAGACCATAGGTTAATTTGAGCCCCTGCCATTGACTGCGATTGGCAATACTAAACCCCAGGGTCTCATATTCTGTGGTGTCGAACTGGCCCTTGGTCAGGCGATTCTCATCATAATCTGTCTTATTCCAGTAGAACTTGGCATCCAGATCCAGCAGGGCGTTGCTACTTGGTGCCAGACTGTAGTCCAGGGTCAGGTTGGAATCTTTACTTTCGCGGCGCACCAGAGGCACACTGTTGCTGACATCTGTGGCCGGGTTGCTGGGCACGGCTTCGGAGATCTCATTGATCCTGCCGGAAAGTTGCAGCCTTTGCGCCTCATCCAACTGCCAACCGAACTTGGCCAAGCCACTGCGACTGCGGCTGGCACTGTTTTCCAGGGTATTGTCATTACCTGCCTTGATGTTGTCACCATCGCTGTAGCTGCCGTTCAACAACCAGTCGATACTGCCCTTGGCGCCATAAATGGCACCACTGCTCTTGCTGCGCTGGCCATTGGTTTCATAGCCCTGCTTTAGATAACCACCAAAGCTCTGGCCTTCGTCGAGCATCTCCCTGGCCGACTTGGTGTTTTGTGATACCACACCGCCTATGGCGCCACTGCCCCAAAGGCTGGAAGCCGGGCCGCGTACCACCTCAACAGAACTGAGCAGCTCAGGGTCCATAAAGAAGGTACCTCTGTGGCCGGCGCTGGTGTTTTGCCTGGCGCCATCTATGGTCTGCAATACCCTCTGACCACTGAGACCACGAATTTCCACCTGCTGGGCAGACGCCCTGGGGCCATTGGCGATATTGATGTTGGCTTCAGTCTTGAGCACTTCGGCCACCGAGTCGCCCTGCTTCTCGGCCAACTGCTCTTCGCCGACAACCGCAGCACTGCGGCTGGACTCAGAGACTTTCTCCTGAATGCGGGTAGCACTTACCAGCACCTCATCAAATTCTGCTGTTTTCACCTGCTCGGCAACAGCGGCCAGACTCAGGAAGGGGGTTCCCAATGCCAGAGTAATAGCCATAACCAGCGGCTTTCTATTCATCATCTTGATCCTCAAACAGATTATCAGGCTGTATCTCCAGCCTTTCTCATGGAAGTGGTGTTTCTGAAAAACAAGTTGAGACAGAGGGCCGCAGGCCCGGGATAACACCACTTAAGCTGGCACTCTAGCTTAGCTTTAGAAAAGGATCAAATAATAATTATTATCATTTGCGATCTTATTTCTACTCGTATATCTTAACCCAAAGGAAGGGTAAGTTCCGGGAGTGGTGCCGTCTGTAGCGGCAGAATAGCGGCGCTATCCAAACGGTAAAGGCTGGCCGGACAGTAAAGGCAGGAACCATGGAATGGTGGCGGCTCAGGGACAGAGCCGACCCAAGACAGAACAGCATTGAGCCTTACGGGTCATTGCTTAGTTGAATTTGAACATTCACCCGCCGCAACAAGCGGTTGTAAACAGGAGTAACGGCGTGACCCCCAAGCGTTATTGTGGTTTTGCGCTCATGGCATTGTCACTTCAGAGTGCCGTATTGGCCTCTCAGACTGCCACCCCAGATCCTTTGGTAATGCCCACCAAGGGCGGTTTGCAGTTGAGTTTCAGCGCAGCTCCTGCTGCAGCGTCCCAAACTGCCTCTGCCCAGACTCAAAACCAGACTGCTACCGCCGAAAGCCACCCTGCGACAAAAGCCCCATCCGCTAAGCATAAAGAAGCTGAACATAAAGCCCCTCAACATCAAGAACCGCTGAAACAGAATGTGGCAAAACCTGAGCCGCCAAAGTCTGAGCAGCTCAAAACCAAGCCGGTCAAAGCGAGTCAGAAACAAACTTCAAAGATAAGCAAGCCACAACCGACTCAGGAAAAGCCGCGAGAGAGAGCAGAAAAATCTGAACCGAAACACGCCTCAACGACTCCGCGAGAAGAGCCTGTGCCCCATGAGGAGAAGCCGGGCATTCCTTCGTCGCCGGTTCAAACAGCCGGCACCTCAGGACTGAATCACACCATAGAGCTGGCTGAGCCTGTATTTGCCAGCCCGCCGACGCCGCCGAGCTACCCCAGACTCGCCCGCAAGCGGGGCTTTGAGGGCACGGCTCTGGTGGACATCTTCTTTGATCATCAAGGCAAAACCCAAAACGCCCTGCTCGTCAGCAGCTCAGGCTATTCCATTCTGGATGAAGCGGCATTGGCCGCTGTACGCCACTGGCAGTTCAGCATTCCTTCCCAAGCCTCAGCCGCCCGTTTCAAAGTCAGGGTGCCGGTTCGCTTCGCCCTTAATTAACAGTTGGAGACACGATGGAATTAAGTTTGTACCAAAGCCTGCACCAGCAACTTGGCGATCTCACCTGGCCTTTGCTCATCTGCGCCTTTCTGACCCTGATGATATTGCTGGAGCGCTTTGCCATCTTGTTGCCGAGCCTGTTCAGGCGCCAATCCTGGCTCGGCGAATTGCGCAGCGGCACACTGGATGAAAGTTGTGACAGCCTGCTTGAACGCCTGAAAGATAACCGGGGACTGATTTCCTGCGGTGCCCGCCATTTGCTGAGGCAGGCCGCACAACCCAAGGCGCTGCGGGAAGAGTTGTTGTCACTTTGGCTGGCAAAGGAGAAACGCAAACTCCACGCCGGGCTCAAGTTGCTGCAATACATAGGTGCCATCAGCCCGCTTCTGGGTTTGCTCGGCACTGTGCTGGGGTTACTGGAGATGTTCAACGATATTGGCGCCAATCAGAGTGACAGCATCACTCCGGCCTTGTTGGCTTCAGGCTTGGGATTGGCCATGTACACCACAGCCGCCGGCCTGTTGATCGCCGTACCCGCGCTGTTGGGAGCACAGCTGTTCGGACTCTGGGCCGAGCGCTCAGTGGCCTCCTGCGCCCATGTACTGAATCAACTCAACCTTTGGCTGGAAGGGGTTCCACTGCAGGGCGAAGACAATGATTACGCTGCTTTTAACCTGACCAAACTCAGTCAAATCAATGGCAAGCGTCGCCATCCGGAGCCGCTGTCATGATTGAAATTAAGGAAGAGCATGGCCTGGATAGCGGCCTGGATCTAACCCCATTGATAGACATCATCTTCATTGTGCTGGTGTTTTTGCTGCTCACAGCCAATCCCAAGTTATTGAGCCTGCCGATTGAAGTGCCGGATAACAGTGCCACAACTTTGAGCCCACAAGCACAGACTCAATTGACGGTAAGCGTGTTACCCCAGGCGCCGTTCTGGGCGCTCAACGAACAAAAATTTGCCCGGTTCGACGCGTTCGAGCAGGCACTGACTCAGGCGCTGGCCGACAATCCCGAACTGACTTTGGTGGTAGCCGCCGACAAGGAGGCAAGAGTCCAGCCGCTGATGCAACTGCTGAGTCTGCTGCAACGGCTGGAGATCAGCCAGACCAGGGTCCTGATGGAACCCTAAACAACTGATGAAACCTCAGACACAAGTCTGTGGCGATGAGTCCCTGAATTATTTTGGAGCTAGAATGAAAAACTCTCTTATCTTCCTCTGTGGCCTGCTCGCCATGCCGCTTTTTGCCGCTGAAGAGCCCCCCAAGCGAGTGATCAGTGCCGGTGCCGGTGTCACTGAATTGGTGCTGGCATTGGATGCCGCCCCACAACTGGTGGCTGTCGACGCCAGCAGCGCCCTGCCAAAGAAGCTGAAACTGCCAAGACTCGGCTACCACAGAATGCTGTCAGCCGAGGGCATATTGGCGCAAAAACCGGATCTCCTGATTGGCACCTCTGTGATGGGACCGGCCAGCAGCATAGATCTGGTAAAACAGGCCGGTGTGCCGGTTATCACCCTGAAGGCGGCCGATACCGCCGAGCAACTACAGCAAAATATTCTCACTCTGGGAAAGGCCCTGAATAAGGAGAAAGCCGCCACCGAACTAGCCGATACCCTGGGTGGCAGGTTACAGCAGCTGGCGCAATCTGCGGCCAAATTCGAACATCCACCCAGAGTCATGTTTATGTTGCTGCAGTCAGAGCGTCCCGCCAGGGTCGGCGGTGCTGATACGGCCGCCGATATCATTATCCAGCTGGCCGGTGCCACCAACGCCGCCGACTTCAGCGGCTACCGTAGCCTGTCTCAGGAAGGCATTCTGGCGCTCAAGCCAGAGCTGATTTTACTCTCAAGCGCCAGCGAGCAACCCGAGCCTCAAGCCGATAAGCTACTGAAGAGCATGCCGCTACTGGCCCATACTCCGGCCGGAAAAGCCGGTTTGATCCGGGATCTTCAACCTCAGGCATTACTCGGGGGATTGGGTATCTCCGCCATTGAAGCGGCCGAGTCCCTGAATCAGGAACTGCTGGAGCAATAATCATGGCTGCCGTGCTGCCCATCCACCGCCATCCCTGGCTCTGGCCTGGACTCGCCAGCCTGCTGGTGTTTTCCGCATTGCTCTCGATAGCAACCGGGCCTGTGACCATAGGCTTGAGCGATATAATCGACTCCCTGTTTGGCTCAGTCGCCGCCGGGCAGGAAGCCAATGCCCTGATAGTGCAAAATGTCCGTCTGCCGAGAACCTTGCTGGCACTGATTGTCGGCGCCCTGTTGGCACAATGCGGCGCCGTAATGCAAGGCCTGTTTCGTAACCCTCTGGCGGATCCCGGCATCATAGGTGTGTCCTCGGGCGCGGCGCTGGGAGCCGCCATCTGCATAGTGCTACTGCCAAATCTTGGCAGCTATGCCGTCCCCCTTGGTGCTTTTCTCTGCGGTCTGGCAACCAGTTTACTGGTTTACCGGCTCGCCACTTCAGGTGGCAGCACCTCAGTGGTGTTACTCTTGCTGGCAGGGGTGGCTATTACCGCCCTGGCCGGTGCCGGAATTGGCATGCTGACTTTCCTTGCCAACGACATGGCGCTGCGGGATCTCAGCCTGTGGCAACTGGGGGCCATCGCCGGTGCCAGTTGGCAATCCGTATTTATCTGTCTGCCGGTACTGGCCTTGGTGAGTTGGCAGTTCAACAAACAGGCATTGGCGCTCAACGCCCTGTTGCTGGGCGAATCCGAGGCGCGTCATCTGGGCATAGAGGTAGACAGGCTCAAGCTGAAGTTGATCTTGCTCTGCTCTTTGGGTGTCGGTGTTGCCGTGGCGGCCACCGGCATCATAGGTTTTATCGGACTGGTGGTACCGCATCTGGTGCGGCTGCTTAAGGGGCCGGATCATCGGCAACTGCTGCCGCTGAGTGCCATTCTCGGCGCCGTGCTGCTGGCCTTGGCCGACTCAGGGGCCCGCACCTTGATGTCACCGGCCGAGATCCCTGTCGGCCTGATGACGGCTCTGCTCGGCGCTCCCTTCTTCCTCTATCTGCTGCTGAGTCAGCGACGTAAGCTTTATTGAGGTACTCCATGCCTTCACTCGAATCCGTGACCACGACAACTGCCGCACAAACACCGGCTATGTCATTTGAGTCCACCGCGTTTACTGAGCAAGTACTGGAGCTCAAACATCTACATGCCAGAGTCGACAACAAGCCCTTGCTGACCGATGTCAGTTGCCGACTGCAAAGCGGCCAATTTTATGCTCTACTGGGGCCCAATGGCGCCGGCAAGTCCAGTCTGCTGCGGTTGTTGACTCAGGAGCTCAAGGCCGATGCCGGGCGGATAAACTTTCACGGCTCGCCTCTTGGGCAGTGGCCGAAGCAAGCCTTGGCCAGGCATCTGGCCATGTTGCCGCAACACTCGAGTCTCAGCTTTCCCTTCAGCGTTCGTGAAGTGGTAGCCATGGGCCTGTATCCTCTCAGTCTCAGTGCCAGAGATGCCGCCCGACTGGTTGAGCAGCAACTGTGGCGTCTGGATCTGGCTCACCTGAGTGAGCGCAGCTATCCGGCACTGTCCGGCGGTGAACGCCAGCGGGTTCAGTTGGCCAGGGTTTTGACTCAATTGGCCCAGGCCGAGCACTCGCCTGTACTCTTGCTGGATGAACCCACTTCGGCGCTGGATTTGGCCCAGCAACACAGAGTACTGCGACTCGCCAGAGAGCTGGCTCATGAGCAGGGCTACACTGTATTGGCCGTGCTGCACGACCTCAACCAGGCCAGTCACTATGCCGATCAGTTGCTGGTTATGGACAAAGGAAAACTCCTGGTTCAGGGCGAGCCCCAACAGGCTTTGACGCCTGAACTGATTTCCAGGGTCTGGCACTATGAACCGGGAACCTTCGCCGACGCGCAGGGGCAGAGACTCTATTTTTGAAGCGATCAAAATCTTGCCAATAAAGGCCCTTGCAATATGACCCCTGCCATAAGAGCATTTGACCCCGAACAAGTTCAGCACCGGCAAGCGCCTTTGATGTGAGGCCGTCTGTGGTCAGAACTTCAAGCAGGCAGGTATAATCCTTGGGTCAGTCATCAACCCCATCAGAGATGAATAAGAAGCCAGCGATTTCCAACGAAACCCAAACCGAAGCCATGCGCATGGCCAAAGCCACTCAAAAAGCGGGGCAAACCAAGGAGCAAACCCGCCTCATTGCCCAGGGCATAGAGAAAGGCATTGCCGAATACAAGAAGCAACAAAAGGCCAAGGCCAGAGCAAGAGACAAGGCGCGCAAGCAAGAGCTGAGACAGAAAAACAGGCTCCAGCACGACTCGGATGACAGCGCGGATGCGGCAGAAATAACGCCATCCCATGCCCCCAAGTGGCTGCTGTGGTTTCCCTGGATACTGCTTGGCCTTAGCTGGCTTGGGTTTGCTCTCTACCTAGCTTGAAAAACCTGGTCTTAGAAACCAGACTTGAAAAAGCCGGGCTTGGCCATAAAAATGTAAACAGTGCCAACTCGCGACAGGGCTACTCTGTCGCTGCGCATAGAAGCGGATTTATTTAGCGAAAATGAGTGGCGAAAGCTATTAAATAAGCCTTCGCAACACCCGCGATTTTGCGACTCACCCTTTAGGAAGCCTGTCAGGAAGACTCGATGAAAACCACTACTCTCTCGGCCGGCATGGCTTTGTTGTGTAGCTTACTGCTTTGCAACTCAGCAATGGCCTATGATCCCAAACCCGGACACCTGCGCCTCACCGAACTCAGCTATCAGAAACTGGCGCAATGCCGCGGTGAAGTAGTCAACCCTGCCAGATTACAGCGACTGCAGGACGGCAACCTGGCCATGGATGAAGGCGCCGCCAAACTGCCCTCTTCCCTGTATGATAATCCCTGGAGTGATCAACTGTTTCCGGCCTATCGCCGCGTTGGCAACTGGCACTTTTATCATCCGGATAAAACCGACAAAGAGACAGTGCAGCCCGGCCTTGTCAATATGTCACAGCAACGCCTGTGGGCCAGGGCGCAACTTGGGTTAACCATGGCCAATGACTCGGCCCAGCGGGATTACTTTGTCGGTGCCCTGCTGCATCTGTTGCAGGATGTCAGCGTGCCCGCCCATGTCACCCCCGTCTATCACGGGCCGTCCCTTGTTGGCCTGTTTCCGCTGTTCACAACCAAGCTTACCCACTATCTCAAGGGGGAGCGCAGAGCCAAGTTCTATGGCATCAAGGATCCGATAGATTCATCGCCGGTTACTATAGAGCTGGAGGATTTACCATGCCCAACAACCGACTCAAAGCTAAATTATGATGCCATTCGTGAGCTACTGGCACGGCAAACCCTGGCGGCCATGGCCGAGCCCATTCCCAACTGCGGGAACAATCGTTGGCAACTGTTTTGGAACAAAGAACTGCCCCACAACTATTTCAAAGGCTATAACCTGGAGTTACCGCCATTTGGCAGCAATGGTGATCTAGTCGTGGGAATGCAGACGCAGTGCGAATTTAAGGCTAAAGGCAATCAACTGCAGGATCAGCGTTACTATGAATTTATCCAGCAGCGCCATATCCAGGCGGTTCTGGCCGGTATGCTGCTGTTACAACAGGCGGATTCAACTGTCGGCGAACAGCAGGGCGCGGATCTGCTCCAGGTGAGTGCCGACCCAGGCGCTGTTAATCGGGCCCCAGGTGCGGATGTGGTAGTGCCCTGAGTTATTCCGGCGGCCATCCTGAATAAAGTCCACCTGAATACCTATATCGCCGAAGGCGGCAATGGCATCCTGCAAGGTGCGGCGCGGCATACCGGTTTCCTTCTGTAAGGACAACAGGTTATGTTGGGTATCATCTATCAGATGTGCCAGATAGAGCTTACGCAGAAAGGCGGTTTGCTGTTTGGATACCTTATCGGCTTGGAACATACTCATCGTCCTGATGGTTTACAGCCAGTAGCGGCGCGTTTGGGAGGCAAGCGCCACACGGGCAACAAAGTCTTGCTACCAAACTACTTGATATCCAGTTGTTAACACAAGTGCAATCGCTCAGGATCCGGAACTGCATCAAGTCTCTGCCATCCAAGCTAGCGGCTTGAAGCGACAAACTCTCTATTGCTATAGTCAGGTCAATGCCTCAAGGACTCAAAGCACATGGATACCCGCTCGCCCCACTCGCCCCTGCCTCAGCAGCAGTGGTTGGGCTTTGACAGCCAACCCTTGACCCCTTTGTCTCCCCGCTACCGCCAACAATTGCTGTGGCAAAACCTGCTGCTGATGGCGCTGGTCATACTGCTGCTAGTGCCTGCGTTACTGCTCAGCGCCAAGCTGAGTGGTCTTGGAGTCATCATCTCGGTCACGCTGGCACTGCTGCTTTTGGGATTCAAGACCTGGCTCAATCAAAAACAAGCCGAAGCCATGGCTTATGGCGTTTGTGAATATGGCATTTTGCTGCGTGAAGGGCTTTGGTGGCAGAGCCATACCGCCATGCCGGCCAGCAGGCTGCAACATGTGAGCCTGTCTCAGGGGCCATTGCAGCGCCATTTCGGGCTGACAAGTTTGCGCTGCTACAGTGCCGGCAGTTCGGCGGCCGAGGTCAGCCTGCCCGGGCTGGATATTGAAGTAGCCGAAGCGCTGCGCCAACATCTGTTGTCTCTGGCGGGGAAGGATGGCGGTGAAACCTCGATGGAGACGCCGAATTGAGCCAGGTGCAGCAAGCCAACTGGCACTCGCTCTCACCCTGGGCGATCATCAGTTTCAGCCTCACCAGCCTGAAACACTTCCTCAGCAACGGCTATGCCCTGGTGCCTATCCTCTATACCGGCTGGCAGCAGGGATTTGACTCCGTCTGGCTGCCACTGGCACTGGCATTGACCCTGATAGTGATTTTTGCCCATGGGCTGTTGAGCTGGCGCAAATTCCGTTATCGCTTGACTCGAGGACAACTCGAGGTCCACAGTGGCGCCCTGTTCAAGCGCAAAGTCGAGCTGCCGATAGACAGAATTCAGAATGTGCGTCTGGAACAGCCTTTTTACTTCAAGCCGTTGCGACTGGGTAACTTGATAGTGGAAACTGCGGGTTCGGCCAAGGATGAAGCCTGCTTAAGTGCAGTCACCCAAGCTCAGGCCGAGTCACTGAGGCAGCAATTGATGAAACGGGCCGACACAGACGAAAGCGCCCCCACCTCAGCACCGCCAAACTCCCGCTTACTGGTGAAGAAGTCCCTGGCAGAGCTGGCACTCTTTGGCCTGTATCAGAATAATTTTGTTTGGTTTGCCGTCATTGCAGGACCAGTACTCAGCCAGCTCGAAGGCAGTCAACTGATGGAGCTGGGGCTGACACAAGTCTTCGACTGGCATCAGCAGCAGCTCAGTGGCAACCTGCTGCTGGAGCTGGGGTTCCTTGTTGGCCTTCTGCTCCTTGGCTATCTGCTGTTTTCCTTGATCTCAATAGTCGCGGCGCTGCTGAAATATGCCCCCTACCGCCTGACCCAGGAACTGGAAACATTACAGCGTAGCGGCGGCCTGCTGTCCCACCAGCAAGACATACTCAAGCAGCACAGAATTCAACTCATCAGTTTGCAGCAGCCGCTACTGGCCCGCTGGCTGAAACGCTGGACTCTGAGCTTCAAGCAGGTAAAAGGCAATGAGGTGGAAGGCGGCAGCAACAATCACATGTTGGTGCCATCGCTCGGTAGAGGCGAAGTGCACCGCCTGCTGAAAAGGCTCAACCAAAGAAGCAGCAAGGCCGACCGTATTCCGAATCGTTGGCACCCCATTCACCCGAGCTGGTTTTACTATAGGGCGCTGTGGTGCTTAACGCCGGCGCCGCTGACATGGGCATTTACCGGCCCTACAGCAGAGACCTGGTTGCTGTTGCTGGCCGGAATGTTGGCTGTCCTGGCGCTTTATCTGCGCTATCGTCAATGGGGTTTTTGGCGGGTTGAAAACGATCTCTGGATCCACAAGGGGCTCCTAGGCCACAGTTGGCAGTTGGTGTCGCTGAGCAAGGTGCAACATCTGCAGCTGATCCAAAGCCGGGGGCAAAAACGCCGAGGCCTCGCCAGCCTCAAACTTGGGCTGGCCAGCGGCGAACTGACACTGCCTGCCATTCCGCTGGCCAAGGCGCAGGATATCGCGGCGCAAACCCTTGGGCTTATCGCCCATGATCACAGCAACTGGATTTAATCCCATTCAAATAGAAGGAATTGCCATGTCAGTTCAAATCGCTTCCGAGTACAGGCCACAACAGATAATCCATTTTTGGTTTGAGGAGATAGGCCCCAAGGCTTGGTGGGTCAAGGATCCTGAGTTTGACAACACAATTGAGCATCGTTTCGGTGCCTTGCTGAATGCTGCCCGTCAGGGCGAGTTATGGCATTGGCGACAAACACCACAAGGGCGCCTGGCGGAAATTTTGCTGCTGGATCAGTTCTCGCGCAACATTCACCGCGACACTCCTGATGCCTTCAGTGCCGATCCCATGGCATTGGCTCTGGCGCAGGAGGCGATCAGCATAGGCGCCGACAAACAGCTGCAAGCCCCTATGCTGGCATTTCTTTATATGCCCTTTATGCACAGCGAGTCGGCGGTTATTCATCAGCAGGCACAGAAACTGTTCGCCTCGGAACAAACCAAGGACAACTATGACTTTGAGTTGAGGCACAAGGCGATTATTGACAAGTTTGGCCGTTATCCCCATCGCAATGTCATATTGGGACGGCAGTCGACCGCCGAGGAGCTGGCCTTTCTCGAGCAGCCCGGCTCCTCGTTCTAGTACTCATTCAAGCCGCATCGACTTGTTACTTCACCACCAACACGGGGCAGCGAGCCTTGTTGGCCACGGCCTCGGCCACATTGGTACTGAGAAAATGGGCCAGGCCGCTACGACCGTGGCTGGCAATCACTATCATACCGACATCGGCAGACTCGGCTTCGGCCAGGATCTCCTCAACTGCGTCACCGCGGCGAATGACAGTTTCAATTTTCAGTGGACTGTTCAGCTTGGCCAGCAACTCATGCATCTTCTCGGCGGCGGCCTTCTCCATGGTTTGCGCCAACTCTTCCGGAGTGATGATCAACAACTGATAGTTTTCATCACCTATGGGCTGATCCACTACGTGCAAAATACGCAGCCCAACATGGTAAAGGTTGGCCATTTCAATGGCATATCTCAATGCATTGGCAGCTGTATCACTGAAATCAGTGGGCCAGAGGATATCTTTGTTACGCATAGTGACCTCCTTGACACGACAGGCATCGACTGATGAGATACCTGTCGAATAATATCAACAAGTTATATTGCAATATTTTGAAGCACCCTATGAATACTTTACTCCATTTACCCGCAGCAGTAAGCCTATTGGTGATTATTTTTACTCCAGTTTACGCCGAGGATGCCGCCAGCCTGGTAGAGCGTGCCAAGGCGCTGCAACAAGCCGGACAGAGCCAGCAGGCCAAGCCGCTCTATGAGCAGGCTGCGGCCCTTGGCAGCAGAGAAGCCCACTTCATGCTGAGCTACAGTTATTCCTTACCTTTGGCTGAAGACATAGCGCATTTAAGCCAGGCTGCAAGGGCCGGTCACCCCAAGGCATTCTATTACCTGACAGATCGCCTGTTGACCCGCGGCGGCACAGAAAACAGTGCCGATCCTGTCAGGCTGGGCGAGGTGTTAAAACAGTATCAAAGTCACCATCCGGACTTTAACTTCGACTATCAAACCACACTGGATGCCTGCATCTATGCCGGCAAGCCCGATTTCAACCGGCTTAATGCTCTGAGCGCTCCCTTAGAGGAAGGCTATAGCTATCGTTTGTGGCAACAGGCTGAAAACCTCTCCAAACTGCAAGATGGCAACAATTATGATCGCCAGGTGCTGCAGCTCATCTGTTATGGCGCCGAGGTACCGGCCGAGCTGGATATCGCCGTCAAAGACAGACTCAAACTCGACCCTGGTGCCAAACAGACCACTGAATTTGATCTCTGCAACGCGATTACCAGTGGTATGGGAATGGGCTTTTGCGCCTCACGGGAAGAGAAGCGACTGGAGCAACAGCGCCTCGCCAAACAAGAAGGGATCAACCAAAGCATCAAGCAACGCCTGGGGCAAGCGCCGCTTAAATTGCTCGAGCCGGCCAACCGCGCATTCGAGCTGTGGCTGCAAGCGAAAACCTCAAGGGAAGAAGGCCATGGCGGCAGCGGGCGCAGCGCCTTTATTATCGGCTCCCAGAGCGAGCAGCGGCAAGACTATCTGGCACGTTTGGAAAAGCTCAGTAACGAAGAGCAAGTGGTGAGCACTTTCCCTGACTTTGCCGGCGCCGACAAAGAGCTCAACCAGCTGTACCGCGCCTTGATGAAGAAACTGCGCCCGGCGGATGACCCCGAGCTTTATATGTTTGAAGTGACCAAAGAAGACCTTCGCGCGGTGCAGAGGTTGTGGCTTAAATACCGCGACAGCAATGCACGCCTATTTGCCGCGCTCCAGGAATCCACCACTGAGCAAGAGTGGCAAGCACTCTTGACTCAGGAGCGTAGCGAGCAGCTCAAAACCCTGTTGGAATGGCAATAAAAAAACGCCCGCACCTCCTCACAGGTCGCGGGCATTTCATGGCAAGGCGGTTTAGTCTTTCAGCCAGTCGATGGCATCGAGGCGATCAACAAAGAACTTCATGTCCCCTGGCGTAAACCAGTCGGCCATCTTGGTCATCCATTCCTGCAAACTGGTATTGCCTATGATGGCAATCTTCTCGAAATGGCGCCCATGCTTGATCCCCAACTTGAGATCGTCCCACATGGCCCTGGCTTCCCAACCATCCATTTCGGTGACATCCAGCAGAGCGTAAATATCCGGATCCTTCACACCGGCTATCGCCGATTCCAGCATAGGCACCATGTATTCATAGTCTTCGTGGGTCAGTTTTCCCACGGCTTTCATGGTGACAAAGAAATCGTCATCACCATAACGCTCAATTCCGATTGAAATACCATGCATGTTCAAGCTCATCATCAATTCCTTATGTCAACGATTTCAAAAACAAGGCCCCATCTATTCGATTTCAGTCTAGTTGGCGGCCGTGATGCATTCTGTGATCCATATCAAATATAGCTCTGCTATTGCCAACCGGCGCAGACTGAACTAACATCAGACCGACTAATCAGTCGGTCACTTTAAAGACAGCTTAATGGCTGCCGAAGGAGGCAAAATGTCGCTTGTTAACCCAGAGCCGCTCACAGTGGAGAATCAGCAACTGCTGCAAAAATTCACCGTGCAGCGCCAGGCTTTCAGTGCCGCCCCCATGCCAAGCCTTGGCGAGCGCAAGGCCAAGCTCAAGGCGCTGAAACAAGCCTTGCTGAAACACCAACAGGCCCTCACGGATGCACTCAGTCGCGACTATGGCCACAGGTCGACCGACGATAGCCTGATCTCCGACATACTGCCGGTCGTTACCCAGATCAACTACAGCCTCAGGCATCTCAAACGCTGGATGAAACCCAGTCGCCGCCATGCCGGATTATTGCTGGCCCCGGCCAGCGTCAGGGTGGAGTATCAGCCCAAAGGCGTGGTGGGCATCATAGTGCCGTGGAACTTCCCTATCATGTTGTCCTTGAGTCCGCTGGCCACAGTCATTGCCGCCGGTAACCGCGCCATGTTGAAGCTGTCTGAATTTACTCCCCACACCAATGCCGCCCTGCGTACCCTGCTGGCCGAAGTCTTCGATGGCTCCGAGGTCTGTGTGATTGAAGGGGAAGCCGAGATTGCCGCCAGTTTCTCCGCCCTGCCCTTCGATCACCTGCTGTTTACCGGCTCGACTCAGGTAGGACGCCATGTGATGCGCGCGGCGGCCGATAATCTCACCCCTGTCACCCTGGAGCTGGGAGGCAAGTCTCCTGTGTTAATCGCCCGGGACATGCCCATGGAGACAGCGGTAGAGCGCCTCATCTACGGCAAGTGTCTCAACGCCGGGCAAATTTGTGTCGCCCCCGACTATATTCTCTGCCCCAGTGGTAAAGAGGCCGAGTTTATTAGCGCCTATCGGCGCCGCTTCCAGCAGTTCTACCCCGACTTTGCCAACACCCCGGACTATGGCCAGATACTCAACGAGCGTCAGGCCGCCAGACTGGTCGCCCTCCTGGAAGATGCCACCGCCAAAGGGGCACAGGTATTTGCCGCCGACCGCGAGCAACCACTCAGCAAACTGCCCAGTGCCGAACAGCGCAAATGGCCCACCTTGCTGCTGACAAAGGTCAGCGATGATATGAAACTGATGCAGGAAGAGATCTTCGGCCCTTTGTTGCCCTTGGTCAGTTATCAAGAGCTGGGGCAGGCGCTCGACTATATCAAGGCGCGCCCCAGACCTTTGGCCCTGTATCTGATGAGTTTCGATAAAGAAGTGCAGCAGCAGGTATTGTCCCAAACCCACTCAGGCGGTGTCTGTATCAATGAAACCGTGTTTCATGTGGCCGCCGACGATGCCCCCTTCGGTGGCATAGGCCCGTCCGGCATGGGACACTACCACGGCCAGGAAGGGTTTCGCACCTTCAGCCACGCCCGCACTGTACTGTCCCGGGGGCGACTCAATACCGGCAAACTGGTGCATCCTCCCTATGGCAAGGGGATCCAGAAGCTGTTGCTGAAGGTGTTTCTCAGATGAAGCGCAGCAACGAAGCAACCCGGGCATTGAGCGGCAAACAGGACAAGAAGCAGCAGATCCTGGGCAGCGCATTGCAACTGTTTGTCGAGCAAGGTTTCTATGCCACCTCGACCGCCAGCATAGCCCGCCACGCCGGCGTGGCCACGGGCACCTTGTTCCATCACTTTAGCAGTAAAGAAACCCTGATGGACCAGCTGTTTCTGGCCATCAAAACAGAGTTTGCCGACGCCATTTCAGCAAGCTTGCCAAAGGCGCCGGCAACCACCACTGAATTGCCGCAGCGGGCAGAAATGCTGTGGCAGGCCGGGCTCGATTGGGCGCTGGCACAGCCTCTGAAGCTGAGCTTCTTCGTGCAATACGCCATGTCACCCAGTGTCAGTGAAGCGGTCAGGCAGCAGGCAATGCATGGCATTCTCGGCTTTATCTCTGAACTGTTGGAGCAGGGCATCAACCAAGGGGTATTGGCAGACTTACCCAGAGAGCTGTTGCTGGAAGCTTGCCACAGCCAGTTCCTGGCGGCGGCGCGCTTCTTCTGCAACCAGCCTCAGAAGGCTACCAGAGAGGCCAGAGACGCCAGCTTTCGCCTATTCTGGCGCGGTGTGGCAGCCTAGCCATTTGAAGCCAAAATCCAATGGCAGCCGGAAACCTGCCTCTTGAAATCGGCCTTCTGAAATCGGCCTTCTGAAATGAGCCAGCTGAAATGAACGCCCTGGAGTTAGTCAAACAAAGGGCCCGCAATTGCGGGCCCTTCTTTTTGAAAATCAACAAACTGCGGTTTACCTATCGCTCAAGCTGTTGCTCTCTCGCTCAAGCTGTTTATCCCTGACTCAGGCTGTTGTCGTCGCCCGAGGCCTCGGCGCTCCAGTAACCCATGCGGCTCCCCTTATCGATAAGCTCGGAGACCGCCAGTTCTATCGCCTGCAACACACAAAACTGTACCGGCTCATTGGTGGTAAAGCCCACTTCGGCCTCGGCCAGGCGGTTCAAACTGGTGTAACGGAACAGGCCGGCACGCATCTCCTGAGAGAACACCCGCTTGGTGGTATTGACCGACATTAGCACCTTACCTGTGTGTACATCCACCGCCCTGAGATAAATGGTCACCTGATCTTCCCGGTACAGCTCGGAGGCGCCTATGCCGTAGTATTCCACACCGCTGCCGCCGGTTTCCACGTTGGTTTCATAGCTGATGATCCCGCCTTCCAGAAGCAGCCTGGCATTGGTCAGGGTCGGCACTTCATTATTGCGCCCCTGCTGCTTACCTGAGATCTTGCGCTCGGTCAGCAGGTTCTGCAGCCCTTCCCGCTCCACAGGGGTAAACCACCTGGAATCCAGCAGAGTCTGCACCAACATGGAAGTGGCCCCCTGGGTCACTGCGGTCGAGAAGGAACTGACATTGGCCTGGGGCTTATATTGCCCGGTCTGATCCCGGAAAGAGTAAACCGCAACCGGGATAGGAAAACGCGGCCCGGGACGCGACTGCAGCGCCTTCATGGTTTCACTCAAGGGATTTACCTGGGCCTCATTGATATTCAAATCAGGCTTGGGAACCAGGCTGCAGCCCCCCAGCAGTAACAGTGGAACCAGTGCCAGCCACCTCATGGATTACCTCCATAGATAGGCATCTCTATCACTGTGACTTCGCCGGAAAGCAGGTTGGTAATGGTCAACATCACGCCGTTGCCGGTGGAGGCGACTTCGACGCGGTAGTCCCCCGTGTCATACACACCGTCGGTTATCTCACCGTCGGCCACACCGCGGGTGATTGAGTTGATAATGTTACGCTCCAGCGACTCCTTGAAGCGGGTAACAAAGTCCTTTTCATTGCCGGCGGCCTGATTGTCATTTTGAGCCTGGGCCTTGCTCAGCAGAAACGAACCGTTGAGAGGGTTACCGCCAAAACTGGGGTTGATTGGGGTATAGACCAGTTCGGTGGCCTGCCCCGCAAAAGCCAGCAAGGCGCCGGCCGCGATTAACATCCTGAGTGTCATTGTGCTTGCTTCCTAAATTCCATCCCAATTGGATCCCAATTCCCCTGTCATGGATTGGGCTCTGACCGAGGCGATATAATCTATGGTCAAGAGAATCGCCTGTTCGGCCCGCTCCTTGATGGGACTGGCTCTGCGGCCAAAATGGGTTTGGTAAATACGGGTACCGTTAACCTCCAGTGTCAGCAAGGTGCCGGCCTGAGGGAAAACCGTCTCGTAAAGGGTGACATTGAATCCCTGGGTAAAGGGCAGATCCCGCCAATACCCCGAGTAGTAAAAACCAAAATCCTTGCCAAAGCGGGTCAGGGTTCTGTCTATGACCAGGCCACTGATCTCTATGTCATCCGCCTCGGCTGCGGCCAACGCCGGAGCAGACGCAAGTGTCAGCATCAGTAAGCACAAGATACAGCGCATGGATAACAAGACAGAGTGCGGCATTGTCCCCGAAAATTCCCTTTGTTGCCTGAAAAGGCCATTCCTTTAACAAGAGCATTACATTAACAGCAGCGCCGGAACCGAGTCACCCGCCAGCGACATATTTACCTGAAAAATAGCTATTTCGGATGAGTCGAGATCCGTTAAAAATCACCCGAAAGTATGACTCACTGTTGCGGTAACCACAGCTGAACCAACAAACCACCATCCTGACGGTTTTGCAGGCTGAGACGACCGTCGTGAGCCTCGGCAATCTCTCGGCACAACGCCAGTCCCAGGCCACTGCCCTGAGGCTTGGTGGAATAGAAGGGTAACAGCGCCTGCGACAACACCTCTGCTGACATGCCACTGCCGCGATCCATCACGCAGATACTGACGCCGGCAACCGGGTCGGCAGCATCGCTGCGCCAACCGGAGCGGCTGGCTATCTGCAGCTCAATCTCCTCAGGCGCCGAGCCGGACTCATGGGCGTTTTTGAGCAGATTCAGCAACACCTGCTCCAGTTGCACCTCATCGGCCAGCAAAGTCAGCGTAGGGGTCTCCCGGCAGACAAAGGCGTAATGCTCAGCCAACTCAGGCAGCAAGCGGGCCCATGGAATAACGTGTTTCCTGGGGCTGGGCAGTTTGGCAAAACGGGCATAACCCTCGATAAATTGCCCCAGATGATTGGTGCGATTTTCTATGGTATCGAAGATCAGGCTCAGCTTGGGATCGCGGTTCTCTGTGGTCAAGCGCCGACCCGAGTTGACCATGGAGGCAATAGGCGCCAGCGAGTTATTGAGTTCATGACTGATTACCCGGATCACCTTCTTCCACACCGCCACCTCCTGGCGGTTGAGCTCACGGGTCATCTGCTTGAGCAGCAGCAACTGATGCTGCTGACCATTGAGGTTGAACTGGCCGCGACTCAGGTGCCAGCTCTGGTTTTCGCCTTCCGGCAAGCCGAGATTGAACAGACCATCGCGCTCACTCTCCAGCATTTGGCGCATCTCTTCGCTCACCTTGGCTTTGAGCTCAGAGAGGCTGCTTCCTTCCAAGCCTTTCCTGGCATTGAACAGATGTTTGGCGGCGTCGTTGGCATAAATGATATGACCCACGCTATCGCACAGCAGCATGATATTGGGCGAGTTTTGAATGACCTTATCCAGCAACAATTCCCGCTGATAGATATGCTGCCGCTCCTGCCTGAGCCTGGCCGACGCCTCGTTGAACAGTTGAGCCAGTCTATCCAGCTCGCTGATGCCGCTGTCCGGCAACGAGACACTAAAATCTCGATCAATCAGGTTAAGCATGCCGATTTCCAGCCCCGCCAGGCTATCACCCAGGGTTCGGGTCAACCTAAGCCCTATGCCCAAAGCTGCCAGCAACCCCGCCACCACCGCCAGCCATAACCATTCAGGCCCCAACCACAACAGACAACCCCACCCGAGCAGCAAACCCAGCAAGGTGCTCAGCAGCATGCCCAGCAGCAGCCTGTGTCTTAGACTGAGTCCTCCTGTCATGCCTGCCTCTTGCCGTCGATACCAAACTTCTCCATCCGCCGATAGAGCGCCTGACGGCTGATGCCAAATGACTTGGCAACCCTGGCGATAACGCCGCCGTGCTCGGCCAGCGCCGCTTCTATTTCCGCCTTGCCCGGCTCCTCTGCCCCGGCTTGTTGTCCACGGTTCTCTGGAGCTTGGCCGACACTTGAATCCAAGATAGTTTTCGAGGCGGTTCCCGCTGCCAAACCGAAATCACTGCAGCTCAAGGACTCGCTGCGACTCAGCAAAACCGCGCGTTTACAGGCGTTTTCCAACTCGCGTACATTACCGGGCCAGTCGTGGGCCAGCAGCGCCTCTTTGGCACTCTTGTCCAACGTAAGGCTCTTGCTCAACGCCGCGCTCTTGTTCAAGGCCGCGACCGCGCCGGCACAAAAGTGCTCCACCAGCGGCAAGATGTCGTCTTTGCGCTGCGCCAATGGCGGCAATGCCAGTTCCACCACATTGAGGCGATAGAAAAGATCCTCGCGAAAACGGCCTTCGATAATGTCCTGGCGCAGATCGGCGTTGGTGGCACTCAGCAGCCTGACCTTGACCTTACGGGTCTGGTGGCTGCCCAGGCGTTCAAACTCGCCGGTCTGCAATACCCGCAGCAGTTTTATCTGCCCGGACAGCGGCAGGTTGCCTATCTCATCCAGAAACAGGGTACCGCCATCGGCCGCTTCGAAACGGCCGATACGGGCCTTGGTGGCGCCGGTAAATGCACCGGCCTCGGCGCCAAACAGCTCGGCCTCCATCAGCTCCATCGGCAAGGCGCCGACATTGACCTTGATAAGCGGCTTGTGTTTCAGTGGCGAATTGGCGTGCAGTATGTCCGCCAGCTTATCCTTGCCTGCGCCGTTGGGGCCTGTGATCAGCACAGAGACATCCGAGCGTGCCAGTTGCAACGCCAGATCAATACAGCGCTCCATGGCAGCGCTGGCAAATACCAAACCACAGAGATCGGCACCATCGAATACCGCCTGCCGTTGCTGCTCACGCTGCTGCAACTGCTGGTTATCCTGTTGCAGCTTGTAGAGGGAAATCAGGTTGGCGACACTGTTGAGCAACTTGTTGTCATCCCAGGGCTTGGCCAGATAATCGGCGGCTCCGGCCTTCATCAATTCCACTGCCATTTCCAGCTCGGTCCAGGCGGTGAGCAAGATGATTGGCAGTTGCGGCTGGCGACTGCGCAAGGCGTGAAACAGTTCCCGCCCTTCCTCCCCCGAGGTGGTGTCGCGGCTGAAATTCATGTCCTGGATCACCAGGCTGACCTCTTCTTGCTCAATAAAGTACAGCGCCTCCTGAGGGCTCTGACAACTGAGCGGCCGGTAACCGGCAATTTCCAACATCAGCGACAACGCCTGACATACGGCCTGATTGTCATCGACAACGAGTACAGTATCCATCATGCCTGCTTGTTACATCCTGTTATATCTATTGTAAAAATTATGGGTAAAACTACCCTAAAGCTGCCGCCAACGCGAGCCAAACTGCATGAGCCATGCCGTCGACTCGAATGGGCGGCAGGCGGTTCAGACGCTGCGGGTCGCCATTGCCGGTGAGATATTCGCCGCCCTGCGGGCAGGCAATACCACAGCCACTGTCGTCACCAGCAACATGCCCACCACTGTCAGCAGCGGATAGATGAGGTCGAGCTGTGGCAGGTCATAGTGCTGCATCAGTTGTTGCCCCAACACCACGGCAAGACAAGCCCCCAACAGCCCTCCGGCGATACAGATAAGGTAGTTTTCCGTCAGAAACAGACTCAGGATATCGGCCTTGGTGGCCCCCAAGGCCCGCCGGGTGCCAATCTGTTTGGTGCGGCGCTGAATGTTGAACATCACCATACCTGTCAGGCCTAAACTGGTGATCAGCAGCAGCAAAATCACCATCATGGACAGCACGCTGACCATGAGCTCGTGGTCACGATAGGAGCTTTGCTTTACTTCCTGGATAGATTGGAAATCATCGATCACCCGATTGGGGTTTTCCTTCATCAAGGCCTCGAGGATCTGCTCTTTCAACGCCTTGTGATGCTCGCTCGGCGCCCGCACCATGTAGAAATGTCCGGTGTAATCGACGTTCTGGATCAGGCTGTACTCGAGATCTTTGCTGTCCACCCAGGCACCCTGCAGTTTGTCGACCACACCTATCACTGTGACATTCTCGTCCCTGTCGGCCCAGAGGGTCTTGCCCACAGCGGACTCATTCGGCCAAACCTCATCGGCCAGCGCCTTGCTGATGATCACCAGCTTATTGCTGCCGTTAACATCATCATTGATCTCGTTGGCGTAGAAGTTACGCCCATCCACCAACTTGACCCCCAAGGTTTCCAGGGTATGCTCTGTCCCCAGGTACATGGCAAGCTGAGGCGTCGTCTTGGACGTTTCCGGATCCGGCCCCAGATTCAGCGTGGTGGACCAGCCACTGCCACTGAGCGGCAACATATTGGTGGACGTCGCCGTGACAACATTGGGCAGGCGGCGGAGGATCTGCTGGTCGACCTTGTTCTGCAGCTTGGTATCTATATTGGGGTCGAAGTTGTAGACGGTAAAGGCCAGGATCTCCTGCTCGGCAATCCCAGAATCACGCTGCATCATGGTCAAACGTTCATGGATAATAAAGCTGGCATTGGCGACTATGGCCACCGATAAGATGATCTGCATCAGCAGTAGTATCGGGCCGCTCTTGCTGCGCATCAGGCTGCTGAAAACCGGTTTAATATTTAGCATAGTCAATCCCTTACTGGCTCTTGAGGTAAACGCTTGGTTTAGTGCGGCACACAACCCAAGCCGGATAAAGACCCGCCAACATGGCGGTTCCTACCGCTATCCCGGGGGTGATAAACCACATACTCAAAGACAGGTGCGTCAGCCCTTCGGCAACCCCGAAGCGCGCCGACAAGCTATAGAGTGCTCCCCAGGCCCAGGCGAGACCGAGAAAACCACCCAGCAGCCCGATCACGCCCACCTCGACCATGTATTGAGAGAAGATCTGCCCGCGGCTGGCCCCAATGGCGCGGCGCACGCCAACCTCGGGAGCTCGCTTAAGGAACTTGGTCAGCATCAATCCCAGAATATTGACCAGGCAAACACTGAGAAACAGTATGCTCAGCCCCACCAGAATCTTATTGTCCTCGGGCACTACATGATTTTTCTCCAGCCAGGCGTCTACATCGGACAGCTGCGCCGACTCAGAGGGAGACTTGCCATCGGTGAAGCGCCCCAGTTCTTTTTGCTGCTCGACATACTGAGCGAGGAAGTTCTTATAGGCGGCTCTGTCTTCTGCGCTTGGCAGATCGACCCAGTACTCGAGCCAAACTTTCTCTGAAACCAGTCTGTCCTGATAGTTGTCCAGACGCTCATACTTCCAACCTGAGACATTCCCCCAAATCGGAAACTCTTCATGGGCGGCCAGCGAAAACGGAATATACACCTGCTCAGCACTGGCAAAGGCGCCGCTGGTAGGATCGTAATACTTGGGCTGAGGGTTCCAGTCGGCTATCACGCCCACCACCTGAAAGGGTTTGCGGTTGAGATAGACCGTCTTGCCAACGCTGTTCTCGCCGCCAAACAGCTTCTGGTTCAGCTTTCTGCCGATAACCACTTGATAGGCCGCTTGCTCGTCCACTGATTTGTCCCAAACGTTGCCATAGAGAAAAGGCACTTCGAACAGCGGGAAGAAGCCGCGGTCTGTCACCCTGACGCCCTGCAACATGGGTAGAACTTCAGGGTCATCCGTTTGCACCGCCATACCACTGCGGAACATGGCGGCCTGCGATTTGGGAAGATCCCCCTTACGCAGATTCATGGCATCCTGAAAAGTGATCAGCGAGTGAAACTCATCCCAGGAATCGGGTCCCTGGCTCCACAGCTGCACTGTGTTGAGTTGCTCGGCGCGATCCCCGGCCGGGTTGAATGACATCATGCTGTACACGTTCAGCGTGGTGATGGTGATCCCTATCCCCACTGAGATGGCCAACACCATCAACAGCGACAATATCGGCGTCTTTTTGATGCTGCGCCAGGCCAGGTCAACATAATAAATAAACATGCTCGCGCTCCTTAGCTGGCCACTTGTTCGGCCACATCCAGCTGCGGCGCCTGTTCGGTTTGATAGCGGCTGAAGTCACACACCTGGCCATCCACTATCTGGATATTGCGCTGGGCGCGGCGGGCCAGCTCCGGGTCATGGGTCACCATGATGATGGTCGTGCCGGCCTTGTTGATCTCTTCCAGCAGTTCCATCACCTGGCGGGCCATCAGGCTGTCCAGGTTACCCGTAGGTTCGTCGGCGAGCAGGAATCTCGGCTCCCCGGCCAAGGCGCGGGCGATGGCCACCCGCTGCTGCTGACCACCCGAGAGTTGTGAGGGCAGATGCTTCATTCTCGCCCCCAGGCCCACCTGCTCCAGCGCCTGCTTCACCCGCTTCTGGCGCTCCTTGGCACCAAAGCCGCGATAACGCAGTGGTACTTCAACATTCTCCGCCAGATTCAAGTCAGGGATAAGATTAAAACCCTGAAAGATAAAGCCAATTTTCTCATTGCGGATGGCCGCTGCCTTGTTGTCACTCAGGTTGGAGATATTGACATCATCGAGAAAATACTCGCCATGGGTAAAGCCTTCGAGCAGACCGGCGATATTGAGGAAGGTGGTTTTACCCGAGCCCGACGGTCCGGTCACGGCAACAAATTCCCCCTCTTGCACCGCCAGATTGAAATCCCGTAACGCATGGGTTTCCACTAAATCCGTTTTGAACACCTTGTTGATATTTTTCATGGTTAACATGGTCTTAGTTCCTTATTTTTGCGTTATTCGGTGAGTTATTTTAGTTTCGTCAGGGCAGACAGGCATTGCCCAAGCCACTGGCCCGGCGCCATCGCGGTATGGCTGACATCGGTAACTTGCCCTGGCTCGGCCGACACAGAGTTGACTGTGGTGGCTTCGATAAGATTGAGTCCCAGCAGGAACCAGTCCGAGGTATCTCGGGTATAGATCAGAGTCGCCACCAGCAACAGCATAAGAGCCAGGGCCGCCACCAGACGTTCGGTGTTGAAGTTTTCGGTTTTCATTCTTCTCTCCTCAGCGAACCAGCACTTGCTCGGCGTCATTGAACAGATCGATATTGGAAATCACCCATTGGTCGCCCACCTCGCCGCCTTCCAGCACCTCGATATGGCTCATGCTGCGGGCGCCGAGTTTGATCTCGGTGCGCTCGGCAATATCTCCCTGGAGACGGTACACCAGGCGGCCACCGCCACTGTTCACGAAGGCGCCGCGCTTGACCATCAGCACATCGGCACGGTTTTCCAACAAGACTCTGGCCGACAGGCGCTGATTCTGCCTCAGGTGCAAAGCGGTATCCTGCTGGAACCGGACCCGGGTAGAGACTTCGCGGTTACGTACTTCGGGGGAGATGGAGGCCAACTTGCCCATCACCATCACGCCGCCGAAGTTGAGTTCCACATCCATCCCCAGCCCCAGTTCATCGGCGTAGGTTTCCGGCACTGCCAACTCAGCCTCGAAGGCACTCAAGTCCACTACGGTCAGGATCGGCTGGCTCTGGGCGATACGGGCTTTTTGTTCCGTCAGCCAGTTACCTATGATGCCGCCAACAGGGGCTGTGATGTTCAGTGCTGCCACCTGACGTTCCAACTCGGCTACCACCAGTGCCTGACGATTGACCTCGGCCGCCTTGTTTTGCAGCTCAAAGGTCAAGGTGTCTTTCATCAGTGCGGCTTCCTGCTGGGCATGGGCATACTGCAGCTTGGCCTTGTGCAGCTCATCCTTGCTCTTCTCGTAATCTATCTTGGAGATCAGGCTGGTTTCGATCAGTTGATCGCCGCGGCGGCTCTCCCTGTCTGCGGCCTCCAGATCCACCTTGGCCATATCCAGTGTCTGATTCGCCTTGAGTTGATTACGTCTGGCATCCAACTTGGCCCGTTCCAGGGCACTCTTCATCCCGTCGAGCAGGGCCTGCTGCTGCTTGAGGCTATTGGTCAGGCTGTGGCTTTCTATGGTCGCGACCACCTGGCCCTGCTCGACCCTGTCCCCTGGATTGGCTATCAGAGTCACAGTGCCGCCTTCCGGGCTGTAGAGGATTGGTGCGTTGGCGGCGACTATCTTGCCTGTAGTGGCGATATCCCGAGTCAGAGTGCCGCGCTCCAGAGTGGCGAAGCGCAGCTCACTGCGATCTATGGATTCACTGACACCGCTGCCACTGACACTGGCCCACACCAGGCCCGACAGCAACAATACTGCCGCGCCCAGGGTAGCCGGCCACTTGAGGCGACGCGCTAAACTCGGCGCCACTTGCTTGTCTTGTCCGCTGGTATCCTTAATCATCCCGTTTGTTCCTCAATTGAGCTTGTGACCATCTTGTTGCAACTAGGTTTACAAAGCTTGTGCCAAGTTTAGATAGTCATAGTTATCAATTGGTTGGAAAGCAGTGGAGATTTTATTTGTGTCCGCGGACAAGCGGATACTGTCCGCTTTTTGCAAAAGTGTCCGCCAGGCGGACACTTAGTAACAGATGAATAAATAGAGGACGGGCTTAAAACGCCTGGCCTGCAGCAGGATTACCAGACTGGCGCCGAAGCCGGGATGATGATTGTCATAGCCGCTGCCCTTCGCGGACCTTGTCGAGCACCTTGCAGATAGCCTCAACACCTTCCAGCGCCCTTGGGGTCGCCCGGTGCAGAATATCGGCGTTAAGTGTGTAGATTTGTTCCGTTTTCACCGCAGGGATCTCCTGCCATTGACTCCAGTCCAACCGCTTCCCATCGCCCTTTTCATCTGTCTTGATGATCACCTCGGGTTGACTGAGAAGCACATTTTCCATGCTTACCTGCGGATAGGGAGAGCTGCTGTCCTTGAAGACGTTGTTGCCATGGCAGACTTCCAACAATTGCTGGATCCAACTGTCCTGGGCCACTGTCATCAAAGGCTCGGACCAGAGTTGATAGAACACCTTGATCTCCGGCTTGGCGGCATTGTCCCGGCGCAAATTTGCCAATTGCTGCCGGTAGTCGGCAGCCACTTCCCCGGCCTGCTGTCTGTGACCGGTGAGACGCCCTAGCTGTTCCAGCTCTTCGGCAATGCCTTCCAAGGTCTTGGGGTCACTGCCGTAAATGCGATACCCAAGCTTGGTCAGCTGTTCTATATCTTCGCTGCGGTTACCCGTGTCCCAGACCACCACCAGATCCGGATTCAGCTCTATCACTCTTTCTATCTGTATGCCGTAGTAACCGCCTATACGGGGAATGGCCTTGGCGGCCTCGGGGAAATCGGCATAGTCTGTGGTGGCCACTATCTGTTCACCCGCGCCTATGGCAAACAGCATCTCCACCGCATGGGGAGAAAGCGCCACTATGCGCATGGCAGGCCTGGCACTGACGCTTTTGTTGCCCCCCTTGTTGACAGCTTTGTCGGGCGACTTGGCCTGGGCGACAGGGCTCAGAGCCAAACTGCAAAGCAGGCAGAGTATCAGTCGGTTCACCTGGTTTCCTTGGTTATTCACAATTGTGCTTCAAGCATACCTCAAGCAAGTTGTGAGTAAAACGCGCATCCCAGGTTCTGCGTCCGCAAAAAAGCGGACGATTTGACCAATTAAAAGTCAGCCAATGTTCAGTTTTGAGACAGCACAAGTAAAACTTGTTAAACATTGGCATTACAGGTTGACCGACGGTAAATAATTAATTTTAATACCCTTAATTTATAAATACTTATAGAGCACCAAGGAACCCCTGTGCGTCTCTTTTTCGTCCTGATATTTTGCTGTTTCGGCCTGCTTGGCGGCTGTAAAAGCACCCCATCCGCCCCAGAACCTCAACCCGTAGATCCGCAGAAACTGGCATTGGAACAAGCCTTCAACGCCAGAGGCTTTACTTTGTCACCACTGGATAACATCAATTATCTGGGGGCCAGGCAGTGCAGCAACCTGGAGCTTCAGGCCCACAGAGGCTCGATACGTTTTCCGGAAAACTCGCTGGAAGCCGTCATTGATGCCCTGGATAACCAGTTTGATGTGATTGAAATCGACGTGCGACTGACCCGGGATGATGTCTGGGTCATTCATCACGATGGCCGCACCGGACGTGAAACCGGCACCATAGACAATAAGCGCCGCAAGATAGAGTCGATTCGCTATGAGAAAGAGTGGGGCTATCTGCGCCAGCGGGACATGCAAACCGGCGCCCTCACAGATACGGTACCGCCCAACTTTCGCCAACTGGCGCAGGTGTTCAGTCGCTATGCCCATAGCGGACAGAAGCTGAATATTGAGATCAAGAGTCGCGCCGGCAGCCAGGATCTGGAAATGCTCGACTATCTGGCCTTCAGTATCATAGGCCAGGGGCGCTACTTCTACAGCAGTCTGGAGCTGGAAAACCTCAAAAAAATGAGGCAGATAAACGACGCTGTATTCCTGTCCTTTATCCAGAGCCCGGCCAAGGCCTCGATGAACAAACTGGCGGCCGATATGAAACGCGGCGCAGGTCAAGACCCCATCTTTTTGCGCAATCAATCCATGCTGGAAGATATTCAGGGTTACGCCAACCGCCGCTACCGGGAAAAGCGTTATGACTCCTCGGCCGGACTCAATAAGCTGAAAAAGGCGCTCAAGTCCAACTTCGGTATCGCCCTGGACATACGCCACTATCGGCAAAACGCCTCTGGGTTCAAATCGGTGGCCCATAACCGCGGCATTCCTGTAGCCAGCTATACCATCAATGGTCATGATTACCACGAACAGAGCCTGCTGGGACTCAAGCGCAGTCAACTGCCCGACTCTGTGATTATCGACGACAGTCTCTATGGCTTTTGCAGCCGCTTCGCCCTGCCGCCCATGCTGCCTTATCAAGGCAGCACTGAGCTGAC
Source organism: Shewanella sp. K8 (assembly GCF_028823715.1). NCBI lineage: Bacteria > Pseudomonadati > Pseudomonadota > Gammaproteobacteria > Alteromonadales > Shewanellaceae > Shewanella > Shewanella sp. K8. The sequence continues at coordinate 5,017 of NZ_JAPEHY010000017.1, read as the reverse complement.
CCGCAAGCTGGCCACGCTGCCCAAGGATCTGGATCTCTCCAAGCTCTCTTTGCTGGAAACCTACTGGCCCAACGGCCTGTATCCGGCGGTGGATGGCAAACTGAAGTCCTTCAAGACAGGCGCTGTGGCCAATAAAGGCAAGGCGTCCGAGTCTGGCGGCGGCTTTGTCCCTGTGATCATGAAAACCCAGGCCGGCCCCAGAGAAAACCAGACCCAAGTAGATCTCACCGCCGATGATGCAGTGAAAATAGAGCTGCGCCGCAGCGAGCAGCAGTGAGGAACCAAGGATGAAAAAACTGTCCTGGCGGGTATTTTTCCTGCTGCTGAGCGCTGCCTATCTGATCCCAGAGGCCATCTTCAACGCCCAACTGGTTTCTTTGGTGGGCTTGGGCACCCCCAAGCCTGAGCAACTCGAGCACCTGGAGATATACGGCCGCACCATTTCCGGAATAGGTGTGACCCTGCTGCTGGCCGATCTCTTGCCGGCGCGGCTGTTCAAAACCGGCCTGAGAGGCAGCCTGACCCTGTTGCTGCTCACCTTGTGCGTCTGGCCCAGCGTGTTTTTCGGCCAAAAATACCTGATAGAGCAATGGCTGATTGAACCCTCTACCCCGGAGCAGCGTCAATACGCGGCCTACAGCGCGGCGCTGCGTGATGCCCTGGCGGTTAATGCGGTCGAAGTCGAAGGTCTCAACTACGATCCCAAAGAGCTGCACAGCTCTGAAAACCTGACCTTTCTGGCCCTGTTCGGCGGCCTGGCCTATGCCGACCACAACCTCACCGACAACCTGGATGATTACAAGCAGAAGATCATTCACAACTTCGTGCAAAAGCGGGCCTATCGCGACTTTGACCAGCACTATCACGACTTTGGTCAACTCTATGATGAGCTGTCGGCCAGCTATCGCAGTTATGCCGAAGGCTCCAACCGCTACAACCAGACCCTGGCCGGGATCCCGGAGCGGGAGATGGGTTACTGGCAAAACATAGAGCAGGAGGTCAATCAAGGCTGGGGCAAGTATCAACAGGCGCAAAAGGCCCATGTGGCCAAGGCCGGTGCCAGGGCCCAGGAATACGGCCCCAAGATCTTCGCCTACCATGAAGACACCAACCGCTGCCAGGAACGCTACAAGAAGTCGTCCCAGAAAGAACGTCGCTATCAATGTATAGAACGGGAAAACGCCCGCTACAAGACAATGATCTCCAAGGCGGGGCTCGGCTACATAGATCCCAACTACTGGTTAATAGTCGAAGATATCAGCACGGGCGAAAACCTGCTATCCAGCGCCCTGTTCGGGGTGATGACCGCCGGTGTCGGCACCGCCATGCAGGCGCTGAGTCTGGCTACAGGTGGCGATGGCGGTCTCAAGGACAAGCGCTATAAGTACACAGACGATCCGGATCATTACCAGCGCCTGTTCTTGGCCCATCCCAAGTTCCAGGTGATGTTTGAAAAGGAAACCGGCTATCCGTTCAACATAGCGTCACTGGCCGACTTCAGAGTGCATCCTGTGACTCAGGTGAAACTGCGCCGGGCCCTCAAGGCCAAGGGGCTGAAACTGCCTGACAGCTGGCATATCAGCAATCGTCCGCTGTTTAGTCAAAGCGTGGCCAAGACGGTTAAGGCCGAAGCCGATGCCCGCTGGCAGAGCGAGATGCGTAAACGCGGTTTGGACTTGCCCATCAACTTAAGTTGGAACGCCTTCCAGTTGCATCCGCAGATCCAACGCAAGATAGCCGCTCGTATGGGCGATCTCTATGTGCCGAACGTCCGCGCCGACTGGAACCAGGCCAACTTCAAACGCCATGTGCTGGATCCCAACATCCAGAAACGTACCCAGAGTTACCTGCAGATGTTGGCCGAATCAGAGCGTGAATTTGCCGATGGCGGACGCTATGCCGAGCAAGGCAAGCAGGCGCTGCGATCTGTGATTATTCCGCCCATCTCCATGTCACTCAGCCTGTTTTTGATCTGTATGACCTTTATCAAACTGCCGCTGAAGACGCTGCAGCTGTTCCGGCCCGGCACGAGTCAAGCAAATGCCAGCGAAGACAGTATCGGCATAAATGAGAATGCCAATGAAAGTGCCAAGTCCGGCAAACGCCGCTGGCTGGCATTGACCGCTAAGCTGTTGCCCCCCCTGTTGCTGCTGACCTTGCCGGTGCTTTTGGTGCAAAACCGCTACACCCAGGATGATACCAGCCCGGTGAACTACTTCCTCACCAAGGTGGAACAGTCCGGCAATATCGGCTTTGCCTACGCCCTGCGCTGGACACTGCACGCCCAGCCGCTGCTGCATCCTTTGGGGCTGAGCTTTGAGCAACACACGGGTATCTATCAGGCCTTCTCGCCACTGGCGCATTCACTGGCCAAGATAGACTTGCTGCACAAGAGCACTCCAGCGCCACTCAAGGCCAGCGAGCTGGCACCGACCGAGACACGCCTCAAGGTCGAAACCAATGTGAACAACGCAAATATCAGGATCATGAACATCGGCCCCAAGTATCACCCGGGGATCCGGCTTAAACCGGGCAACTACGATGTGCAGGTAAGCGCCCCCGGTTATCAGACCTACCGCAAATGGCACAGCCTGAATGGCGGCGAACAAACACTGACAATCCGTCTTTTACCCCATTGACAAGGAAACTGAATGCACCACTGCAATCAACCCATTTATGCCAAGGAAAACTTCTGCGGTCACTGCGGAGAGTCCCTGCCTGAGCAGCCCAAACTGAAGAATATTGAGGATGTCGCCCCTGAGATCCTAAAAGATCTCAAACCCCACTATTCCGGCGCCAGGACCTTCACCGGCCGGGTCAACTCCAGCTTCCTTTACAAGCGGCGCCGGGTAGACAGTGGCAATAACCTCACCTACAGCTACTGGTGGCTTGAGCTGGAAGACAAGGACGGCAACATAGAGCGGGTCAGTGTCAATGCCGAGAACAAGTTCTACGACCAGCTTCGCCGCGGCGATGTGCTGACCTTGTTTTATCCGACAGACTACACCCTGAATTACCGCATCGAAGGTAAAGACGCCAAACGCCTGGTCAGCCATAACCATATGGCTCCGGCCGCTATCAGTCATGAAGCCGACGGTCAACGCTCCACCATAGTGCCCGACTATGAGCCGGGTAGCCAATCCAGCGCCTTCTGGTGGCTGCTGCTGGGGATTGCCAGCGCCTTGTTGCTGTACTTTGGTGCCAAGCAATCCACAGAAATCGCTATCGGGGTGGCCGTGGTTCTGTCTGTGGTGTGTTTCATTCTGGAGCGTCAACGCAACCAGAAGAAGCACACCAGGGAACTGCGCCGCTACGAGTCGCTGCAACTGGCGATGAAACGCCTGTTGTCTGTCACCCAAGAAGCGCTGGGCTACCATATCGCCCAGCGGCCGAGAAAAGACTCGGATATTTTCTGCTTCAAATGCCAGAGTCGCATCGACGGCGAGCACGGCTACTGTGTTCAGTGCGGCAGCTCGCAGCAGCAGGCACCGGCAACGGCCGCCAACAGCCTCAGCGTCCGCGATGAGGAAGAGGCCATGATGCGGCAATACAGCCTGAGTTACCGTGAGCCCTATCTGCACAAGCATGTCTTGGCTGGCGATGAAAAGGGTGAAGTCAGCGTCTCCTGTATCATGGGCAAAGTGCTCGACAGAAGTGCCAGCGCCAGTGTCGATGACTTCACGGTCACCACCACTAAAACCACCACCACAGACCATTATGTGGGTAACAGATTTTCCCACAGCACCACAGACACTGAAACCAGCAGCCATCGCAGCCGCACCTCCAACGTTGATGGCGAAGTCTTGCTGCAACTGGCCGATGGTGAAGTGCGGGAGATGCGCTTCAGCGAAGATCTGTTGGGGGATCTGGATGTGGGCGATTGGATGATTTACGCCAGCTCAAGGGCCAAATTGGGCGTTGATGACTATAACCGTGAGTACGCCTATAACCTGACCAAGAGCAAACGTTATAACAACACATCTTTCCAGCAATACGGCAAGCTCAACGGCGCAGGCACCTGGATCTTGTTGGCGATTGCCGCCTTGGTCTTCAACTTCTGGGGCCCGGATCATATCTGGTATCCGCTGTTCGATATGCTCTACTTCCCGCTGCTGGATCCCATCTACAGCACCTCCTTCTTTAGACACAACCTGACCCTGGTAGTGTTTATCATGGTCAGTGCAGTACTGCTGGTTTGGACCCTACTGTATGGTCGGCGTAACCAAGAGCGTAAACGTAAACTGCTGTCACGCCTGACCGACCATATCGATGGTTTTACTCGCGCCATCCCAGAATTGAAGGAAAAGCTTAAACGTATGGGCTAACGCCGGTTTATACTCCCCAAGCCACCTCACGAGGTGGCTTTTTTGCCCCAGAGAAAAATGTAGAGAATTGAGAATGCAAGTAGCCTATATAAACGAAGACATGAATGAAGGGGAATCACTATTTAGTGCGGTCGATATTCGCTCGTCACTTTATGATGACAATGATTTTATCCCAACAAGTTGTCTGAATGAGATTGTATGGCAGGACACTGACATCCTCGATATTGAAGCGTTGGACTTAATCAGAGGTGGCGCTTTTAATGTTACCAAGGAGATAGCTGAATTAATCATGAGCTTTGACCCTTACGGGGTCGAAGTCTATCCCTCCAAGTTAACCTGCGCCGGCACAGGGGTTTTATCCGATCGTTATATACTGGCAGTAGACAACTTGGTGGATGCCGTCGATACCGAAAACAGCATCAAAATAACCAACGCTACCACCCGGTTTTTCTTATCGGCTGAAAAAATCAACAAACTTCCCGAAAGTAAAAGACATGTGTTCAAACCGATAGGAATGACGAAAACATTCTTCTCTATTGAACTACTTGAAGCCCTCATACGCCTGGACGAGGAAGGAAAGATAAACACCAGCATTGTGGCATTCTCATTTGATACATCTGAAGAAGCACCTAAATAACTTATATGGACACCTCTCCGATGCAAGCACCGGCAGGTCTCTTTCTGACAAAGTA